>NZ_JAUBWA010000069.1:0-38342 GCF_036702825.1 Microcoleus sp. A003_D6
ATCAAGTCATTTGCCACGCTGTCAACCCAGCAGGTTTTTGATGCGCCAAAACCGTTAAAGCAAGCGAAAACCAAGCTGGCTACTTTGCAGCGCCAAGCATCAAAGCAGGTAAAAGGCTCTCAAAATCAGCGTAAAACTTACAATAAAATTAGGCAACTCCATGCACGGATAGCTTGCATTCGCCTAGACTTCCTTCACAAGTTGACAACTTATTTAGCCCAAACTTTTAAGCTAATTAAGATTGAAGATTTAAACGTCAAAGGAATGATGGCAAATCACAAGTTAGCTGGAGCAATATCTGACATTGGGTTTTATGAATTTAAACGCCAACTCGACTATAAATGTCAAATGTATGGAGCTAATTTGGTATTGGTAGACCAGTGGTTTCCTAGTACCAAAACTTGCTCGAATTGTGGCAACAAAAAAGATATGCCACTAAGCGTTCGGACTTTCGACTGTCCTGCTTGTGGCATATCTTTAGATCGGGATTTTAACGCAAGTTTGAATATTTTAAATTGGGAACCCTCGGCTTGAGGGGGATAGCCTACTTATCTTGGGATAGCCGACTACCCAACAGCGTAGGAAGTAAACCCTGAATTGTATCTAAAGACGACTTTAGGTAGGTTTAGGTAAGTTTTATAAAGCAGGCATAGATGCTGCCTCAGAGTGAAACGACTCGTTTAGCAGTTTGGCGATCGTGTCAGCGTTAGCAGGGCGACAGAAGTAAAAACCTTGACCTTCATCGCAGCCTCGCGCTTGCAGGTAGTCACGCTGCTCCTTGGTTTCAATGCCTTCTGCGGTGATCGTTAACCCCAGACTTTTTGCCAGAGCAATGATCGCATCAGTAATGGTGGCGCTGTCCGGGTTAGACAGTACATCTTGGACAAAGGATCGATCGATCTTGAGCATATTAACCGGAAACCGTTGCAGGTAGTTCAGGGAAGAATAACCTGTGCCAAAGTCGTCTAGGGCGAGGGACACGCCAAGTTCTCGCAGTTGCGTCAAGGTTTTGACCGATCGCTCAATGTCAGTCATCAAGGCACTTTCAGTCACTTCCAGTTCTAAATACGCAGCTTCGAGTTCAGTCTGGGCCAAAATTTCGCGAACCATCTCAACCAGATTCGCCTGCTCAAATTGTCGAGCCGACAGATTCACCGAAATCCGCAGCGCTGGCAGCCCAGCCAGTTGCCAGCGACGGGTTTGAGCGCAAGCCGTTCGCAAGATCCATTCACCAATGGGCACGATCTCGCCATTGGCTTCGGCGATCGGAATAAATTGTGCCGGAGAGACCAAACCCTGTGTAGAATGCTGCCAGCGAACCAGCGCCTCCGTTGCTTTCACCCGTCCGCTGTGCAGGTCGATCAGCGGTTGATAGTAAACCAGTAGTTCGTTACGCTCCAGCGCTCCGCGCAGGCTATTTTCTAGGGCCAGTCGCTCCTGTAACTGAACGTTCATTTCGGGTGAATAAAACTGATAGTGACTCCGCCCTTGCTGCTTTGCCTGATGAAGTGCGAAGTCGGCTTGCTGAAGAAGTTTCTCTACAGAATTCGTATTTTCTAGATGGTTCAATGTAATGCCGAGACTGGCGGTGATGTGGATCGGGTTGCCGTTGATAGAGAAAGGTTTGGTCAGCGTACTCAGCAGCAGTTGGGATAGCTTGACCACACTCTGCAGCGAGGGGAGTTCGCTGCGAGCGATCGCAAACTCACCGTCGCCCAAACGCGCCAAGACATCTGACTCATCCATGCACTGTACCACCCGTTGGGAAACGGCTCTAATTAGTAAGTCGCAGATCCCAGGCTCCAACGCATGGCGCATCCCTGTGAAATCATCGATACCCAATACCAGCACTGCGACCAAGGGTGAGTGATTTTGAGATGGGGTTTGATTCAGGCGATCGCAGAATAAGTCACGATTTGGCAATCCAGTCAGTTCATCGTAGTGGGTAATGTAATGAATCAATTCATCTAGTTTGTAAAGCGTTTGTGAGGAATTTGCCATCAACGTACCGACTTCATCAGTAAACTCTGTGGGTAAGTTCGGCAATGTCCTTGTCCTTGTATCGAGGTAGTTTTGTAGAGCCTCCGAGGTTAAGATTACCGGAACCAGGAGGTGGCGTAGCGTATAAAGCGTTGCTCCCGTACCCGCTAATGTCGCCAGCAGAGCAATCAGCAGAACCCGGACTGATGTCTCTACAGAGTAAGCATTTGAGGTAAGAAACCAGACCATTAAGGTTAGCAAAGGAACGTGCGTGCCTAAAAATGCAACCACCATAATTTTGGCAGTGTAGCTTTTTTTCAGCCAGGGGAGATGCCCCAAGAATGAGTATAGGTTAACGTTAAACTTTGGTTGCATAGGAATCGGTTTTAAATTTCAAAGTGGGTAGAGTATCCAGCAGTCTCGTACTAGGTGCGTTGGCTTCAGAAATGGCTTTTTTAACTAAGGAGCGATCGCCAAACAACAAGTATATATACTGACCCTAATCGCCTTTTTCAAAAGCGTCAGTGATCCGCGCCACAAATCACCGAAATTGACTTTTTTTAAAGCTACAATTTAGATCGGCCTTCAGCTTTTCGTCTGCTACTGATAACTAACTAATGACTAATGACTAATAACTAAATTCCTAAAAGGGTAACTATGAAAAAAGTAGCCGTGTTTGGCAATGCTGGAGGCGGTAAATCAACTCTCAGCAAGAGATTATCGGAAATCACTGGTTTGCCAGTTTACATCTTGGATAAGATTCAATATCAATCTGGGGGCGCTGAGGTAAACTATGAAGAATACAAGCATATCCATGAGAAAATTTTGGCTGCTGACCGATGGATTATAGACGGTTTTGGTTGTATGGAAACCGTCTGGCTTCGACTCAACGAGGCGGATAGTCTGGTTTTTGTTGACAGTTGACAGTTGACAGTTGACAGTTGACAGTTGACAGTTGACAGTTGACAGTTGACAGTTGACAGTTGACAGATTCCAATTACTCATTACCCAATGCCCAATGCCCAATGCCCGATGCCCGATGCCCGATGCCCAATTAATCATTACCAATAACTACTGACTAATGACTGCTGACTACTGACTAATTGATGCCACAGCCGATCGCAAATTGCCTTGAAACTCGCCCAAAATTCGATCGCACTCTTCCTTCTCCAAATTAGTCCAGTGCATCATCAAAGCTAATTTTACAGACTTGCCGCTTTTTTCGAGCAAAAAACCCGCTTCATCCCGGCCCAAATCAGTCAAATCCTGCAACATCCGCACCGCCCGATCGCGCAATTTCTTATTAGTCACCGCCACATCAACCATCCGATTGCCGTATACCTTCCCCAGCTTCACCATTACCCCAGTCGAAAGGATATTCAAAGCCATTTTTGTCACCGTACCCGCTTTCAAGCGCGTCGAACCCGCCACTATTTCCGGGCCAACCAACAAGCGAATATCAACATCAGCCTCAAAACTCACTTGTTCGACGGGTACGCAGGCCACAAACACAGTCTTCGCCCCCCGCTGCCGCGCCGCCTGCAAAGCGCCCGCGACAAACGGCGTCGTACCTCCAGCCGTAATCCCGACAACTACATCTAGATTATTAATGTGACGGTGGGCGATCGCCTCGACTCCATCCTCAGCCCGATCCTCCAAATCCTCCGAACTCCGCACCAAAGCACCCGCACCCCCGGCAATTATGCCCTGTACGAGCTCTGGCGCAGTGCAGAAGGTGGGGGGACACTCGGCCGCATCCAGCACCCCCAAACGCCCGGAAGTACCCGCACCGACGTAAAACAGGCGACCTCCTTGACGCAGAGACTCGGCTGCAATGTCGATCGCCCGGGCTAACTGTTCGCGGGCGCGGGCGATCGCGCTTAAGGTTTGAGCGTCTTCCCGGTTGAACAAGTCCACTAATTCGATCGAACTGAGTTGGTCTAAATTCTCGCTGTTGGCATTCACCTGTTCCGTCAGCAGATGCCCTCTTTCTTCAAAATTTTTCATGTTTTTTTATTAGTCATTGGTCATTGGTCATTGGTCATTAGTCATTGGTCATTATGCGTACAAAATAGGGTACGTATTGTCTGCCCGCTGGTGAGCTTGGTGAAGTCGCGACTCAAAGGATTGAAACTTGCGCGATCGGGCGATCGGCTCAATCTACTTCCTTTGAGAGAGGCAATTACCCATTACCCATTACCCATTACCAATAACTAATGACTAATGACCAATGACTATTACAAAAGTCCTTCGAGGCGGCGGCGAATAGAATCCAGTTCGTTTTGGGAAACGTCAGAATCCGGCTCCGACTCCGGCTCCCCCTGGGCCTGCCACTGAGTCTGTGTTACATTGTCTTCTGGCGGGATCGCTAGCGCACCCGCCGGCACCAGTTCCCAATCATAGTCAACACTGTCGCAGAACTCCTTAATTTCCTCATCGTCGATCGCCTCGACAGCGGGTTCGGGGAAATCCTGAGCTTCCAACATCACGCCAAAGCGGGTGGCGTCGTCTTCTGACTCAAACATCAGAACTTTGTTGCGATCGCCGAGTTGAATGGTATGAATTCCCTCATTCTCGGTGCGGGCATTGAAGAGTAAGACGAACACTCGCATAAGTTTTAAAGACCTTCTTAACCACCGTTTTTTTATCTTAGAAGCGATCGGGCAAACGATTTTAGATTTTAGATTTTAGATTTTAGATTGACCACCGATCCTGCACTGGCGGGATCGAAAAGATTTGGGGGAGTTGGAGGACTTGGTTTTAGGTGGTGTCGCGTGTTTTGATTAATTTTGCTAAAGGTTTCTGGAGTCTGCCCCGGAGTCGGAGGCGCGAATCAGCTTTCGTTCGATCCTCTGCTGCAAGCTTCGCGATCGGCGCGATCGGCACTTCGGGCCTCACTTGTGAGTCTACCAAAGGCAGAAGGCACGAAGCGACAAATCACAGAAATTATACCTGTCTAAAATCGGCTGATTCCCTTAATTCTTGAATTCTCTGATTTTTGAGAAACACCCATGACTAACTCCGACGATAACAAAAATCAACTCCCACCCCGCCCCCACCGCCGCTGGTGGCGTCTGCTGCTGCTTAGCGGTACGGGAGTGGGCATTCTCGCCTTGGTTGGGGCAGTGGCAGCTCAGGCGTGGGTGCGGGAAAAGTTAGCTCCGATTGTGCAATCTGAGGTCAGTCAGACACTGAAGAGGCCCGTGCAAATCGGACGTTTGGAGCGATTTTCTCCGACGAGTTTGCGGTTTGGCCGATCGACCGTACCTGCAACTGCTACCGATCCAGATTATGCTTCTACAGAAGCAGTAGAAGTACAATTTTCAATCTGGCAACTGCTGTTCAACCGCACTCTCAAATTAGATATTACCTTAGTTAAACCCAGCGCTTATATCGAACAGGATACTCAAGGCCGCTGGATTAATATTCCCACTAGCGAGCAAAAACCTCCTGGTTTATTTAAAACTGAAGTTGATGCAGTTCGAGTTGAAAATGTCAGCGCAGTTTTGGTACCGAGTCCCGCAGTCGGACAGAAAACTTCGGCTCCGATTTCTGTAAGTCTGAAAAATGGCAGCGCTCTATTTCGCGACCAAAATCAGCGCGTTCTCTACGAACTCAACGGTCAGTTTACGACTGGCGATAATTTTATAGTTAAAGCTGATTCTATGTTACCTGCGGCTCAAACTAACGTGCAGTTGCAAGGTCAAAATTTGCCTTTAGCAGACCTCGCTCGCTTGCTGAAACTTCCCGGAATTTATTTACAAAAAGGTCTAGCTAATGGCAATTTGACCGTGCAATTGCGAGACAATAAAGTATCGGGAATTGTTGGAGCCGCTAGTTTTGCCGGAGTGCAGGCAAGCATCAATCCGCTGAAACAAATTATACAAAATAGCAGCGGTCAGTTGCGGTTTCAGGGAACTAATTTGATTGTCGATAGTTTGACGGCAAATTACGGTCAAATTCCCCTTCAAATAGCAGGAACAGTTGCAACTGGAACTAATTTTAATCTCGAACAAGCTAGCTTCAATCTGACAACTAACGTGCAACCAGTCGCTTTGGCAAGTATTGTTAGTGCGGTGGAGACAGAGTTAGGGCAGAAAGTCGTATTACCGGTTGCTGTTGCGGGGGAAGTGAAGGCGGATGCTAAGCTGACTGGAACCCTTGCTTTGCCGGTGCTGACAGGTACGATCGCCTCGACAAAACCCGCTATAGTCGATCGCCTGCAATTAAACAATATTAGCACTAATTTCAAATTGGAACGGGGGAGAATGGCTCAAACCCCAAATCCCAATTCTCAATCTTCAATTCCCCCGTTTTCCTCTTTAGCTTTGACTTTGAGCGATATTTTGGTAGTGCCGGCGGCGGGCGGTAAAATTGGCGGGAAAGGTGAAGTCGATATCAGGTTGGGAAGTGACAATTCGCGATCGGGTTTGGTGTTTGATTTGCAAGCTGAAAACTTGCCCGCAGATAACCTCGCCCAAATTTACGCTCTCCCAATTCCTGCTACTGTTACAATTGGCAGTGTCTCCGCAAAAACTCAAATTTTCGGCCCGTTAGACAACATTCAAGCTAGAGTTCAATGGCAAGCACCGCAAGGTACTTTCCCCGCAGCGGGGGAAATTCGAGCCGGAGGCAATTCGGCGGATTTGCAAAATACGGTTGTGAAAATTGGCGACGCTTCTGTTAACGTGGATGCTGCGCTAAAAGACCGTCAATGGCAAGCTTTGATAAAAGGCGATCGCGTGGCACTCAACAGTTTGCAGCAAGTCGTACCGGGGCTTAATTTGCCTCCCGAACTAGCGGGTTTGGTCAGCGGAACCGTAGAAGCAGCAGGAACTCTGGACAATTTGAGTTTAAATGCGATCGCTGCGGCGGCCAAAGGAACGCTGAATATTGCTGACAGTATTGTTGATGTTAATGGCGAACTAGAATCGGGTAACTGGCAAGTTTTTGGCAACAGTGAAAAAGTTGCTGTCAATCAATTGATTGATATTGGATTGCCTTTTTTAACACGGGAAAATACTGCAAATCTCGACAATCTAAAATCCCAAATCGAAAATCTAAAATCCCTCGGCGGGCAGCTAGCAGGTGAATTTCAATCTGCGGGAAATGTTGACAATTTGACAGCGGGCGGCATCAATGTTAGTGGCAACGGTAGGCTCAATTTTGCCGACAGCAATGTCAATTTAAACGGAGAATTGGTAGCGGGAAACTGGCAAGCAACAGCCCAAACAGATCGCACTTCCATCAACCGCTTAGTAGATTTGACACTGCCGATTTTAGATGTGGCTTCCGCATTCAATCCCGAAACTCAGCAATCTGCCAATCTCAACAATCTAAAATCCAAAATCCAAAATCTAAAATCGATTGACGGACTGCTATCGAGTCAAATTACAGCATCGGGAAGTATTGACAATTTGACTGCTAGCAGCATCAATGCCAGCGGCAGCGGCAGACTCAATCTTGCCGACAGCAATGTGAATTTTAAAGGAGAATTGGCAGCGGGAAATTGGCAGGGAATTGCAGAAACCGATCGCACTTCCATCAGCCGTCTGGTAAATTTAGGATTGCCGCTGTTAGATGTTGGCTTGGCTTTCACTGCTGACAATCCCCAAACAGTCGCCAATATCAACAATCTCAAATCCAAAATCCAAAATTTCAAATCGCTTGACGGACAAATATCGAATCAAATTCAAGCCAGCGGCAATCTTGATAATTCAACCGCCGCCGATATTTCTGTCAACAGCAGCGGCCAACTCAATATTGCCGACGGTACTGTCGCTTTTAGAGGTAAATTAGAAGACAGACGCTGGCAAGCTTTCGCCGATGCCGATCGAGTTATTCTCAGCCGCTTAGAACAAACTGTTCGCAATCTCCAACTGTTTCCGCTGACGGCGACTTTGCCTAAAGGATTTGACGGCCGAGTTAACGGCCAATTCCAAGCAGCGGGAAGTTTGGATAACTTGACAGCCAAGGGAATTAGTGCTAATGGAGAAGGACGGATTTTGGTCGATCGACTCGGGGCGATCGATACTACGGCAAAATTGGAAAACGGCAACTTGCAAGCATTGCTGGAAACAAACGGAATTGCCGTCAGTAATTTAGAACAAACCCTCAAACAAACTGGTTTGCTGACAGCGGATTTACCGCCAGAAATTAACGGAACCCTCGACGGCAAAGTCCGCATTTTGGGAACAGTAGATAATCTCACCGCCAACGGCATCACCGCCAACGGCGACGGACAAATTCGACTCGCCAACGGCGGAGGAATTGTCAATGCGGTTGGCAGCGCCGCATCGGGGAATTGGCGCGCGTCAATCGAGGGCGAGCAAATTGCTCTAAGTCGCTTCCAGCAAGCCTTTGAGTCGCAGCGACAAAGCTTGCAAGGCCAAGGTTTAGTCTCCGGTACCCAAAATCTCCCCCAGCTTCGAGGACTGTTTAACGGCAATGTCAATTTGTCCGGTCCGATTGCGGCTTCCCCACAAAATGTTCGCGCCGGCGGCAGTTTCCGCATCTCGGAATTGCCGTTTTTGAAACAACCTTTTGAGGCAGTATTTAATTGGGACGGCAAACGGGTGGAAATTGAGAACGCCACAACTCCCGGTTTGACGGCAAACGGCTTTGTTAATGTCGAACTCGAAGGTAAAGGATTGCCCTCAATTTCCAATCTAGATTTGGATGTAAAACTCTCCAACTTTAACCTGGCAGCCTTACCAGCAGAACAGTTAGCATTTTTGTCCACCGTGGCGGACAAAAATTCCTCACAGCAAAACCCACCCCTGCGCGGCAACGTCGATTTTACCGGCCGCCTCACCGGAACTTTAGCAGCCCTCAGCTTAGTTGGCGACGTGGAAGTGCGGAATTTAGCAGTAAATCAAATCGCTTTTGACCCGGTACTGGCGGGGAAAGTGAATGCGAGTTCTGACAAAAGTGTAGATTTGCGTTTGGCCGGCGCAAGCGACAAAATCGAAGTAGCTTTAAATCAATCTTTTCTGCCGACATCTTTCTTAATTCAACGCGGAGAATCGGTAGCCCGCGGCCAAACCGAGGGAGAAACTTTGCGAGTAAATTTAAGCGATTTTCCCCTCGCTGCTTTGAATCTATCACCCGGTAAAGAGGCGGGTTTGGGGCCGATAACTGGTACGGTTTCGGGACAAGTCAACGTGCCCGGTTGGAAGATGCCGTTAAATCCGGCGACTTTGCAAGCAAACGGACAAATTGCGATCGCCCAACCGGCGATCGGCTACATTAAAGGTGACAGTTTCCAAGCCGAATTCAGCTACGCTAACGGCAGCGCTACTCTGACAAATGGTATATTCCGTCAAGGCAGCGGTCAATACTTAATTTCCGGCAATGTTCAAACAGGCGCCAACCCGCAATTTGCCGGAAAAGTTAACATCCAGCAGGGGAATTTGCAGCAAGTTTTAGTCGCTTTGCAGTATTTCAATTTAGGCGATTTAGCCCGAGGCATAAAAACTCCCGTTTACGGTGACAGTGGCGACGTGCAAACTGTAGCAGTCGGAGAACCGGAGGCCCCGCTAATCGAACAGTTGCGCCGCTTGGCAGAAATCGAAGTAATTTTGCAGCAGCAGCAGGCAGTTAAAACCTCGGAAAAATTGCCTCCCTTATCTCAATTGCAGGGAACTTTTGGCGGGGAAATTGCTGTCGCAGGTTCTTTGCGAACGGGTGTGCAAGCTCAATTTAACGTTAAAGGCGATAACTGGCAGTGGGGAAAATATGTCGCCGAAAAGTTCAGCATTGAGGGCAGTTTTCAGGACGGGATTTTAACTGTTTTGCCTTTGGAAATTCGATCGGGAAAAAGTGCGATCGGCTTTTCGGGACAAATCGGGCAAAAAGCTCAATCAGGGCAGTTGCGGGTAGAAAATATCCCGGTGGAAGAGTTAGCAAAACTGGTGGAATTGCCCTTTGTGGATGTAACTGGAAATTTGAATTTGCGGGCGAATTTGGCCGGCAGTTTGGAAAATCCGCAACTGGCCGGGGAATTGAGTTTGCTTGACGGTACGCTAAACGGAGAACCGATTAAACAAGCCGACGGCAGTTTCAGTTACAGCAATGCCCGCCTGAATTTTGGCGGCAGCGCTTTGGTAACTCAAACCGAACCGATTGAGGTCGCCGGAAGTTTGCCATTTGAGTTGCCTTTTGCCAAAGTCAAAGCCGACAGCAATCAAATTGATTTGAGGGCGAATTTGCAAAATGAAGGTTTGGCAATTATTAATGTATTGACTCCGCAAGTTGCGTGGGTCAGCGGCAAGGGACAGGTGCAAATTCGCGTCGGAGGGACGCTGCAAGACCCTGTAGCGCAAGGAATTGCCAATTTTGAAAATGCAACCGTCCGGGCGAGAGCCTTCCCAGAACCGCTGACAGGGCTGACTGGGACAATGCGCTTTGAGGGCGATCGAATTCGGGTAGAGGGAATTCGGGGACAGTTGAGTCAGGGACAAGTTGTGGCCGCTGGCGTAATTCCGCTGTCTGTGCCTTTTGCTGAGGGCGATGTCGATGCGGCTAATCCTTTGGCTGTAAATCTCGACAAGTTAGCCGTAAATCTCAGAGGATTGTACAGCGGTGGGGTTGTCGGTCAAGTGCAAGCAAGGGGCACGGCTAGGCGCCCGCAGTTGAGCGGTAATATTGAACTGTACAACGGCGAAGTATTTCTGCCCAGTGCCGGCGGCGGCACAACTGAGTTAGCTTCTTCCTCTTCTGTTTCTGCTTCTGATTCTTCTTCCCCTGCGACTGAGGTTTCTGCTTCCCCTGCGACTGAGGTTTCTCCTTCCCCTGCGACTCCGACTACCCCTTCCTTTGAAGTTGGATTGAACGATTTGCGGCTGAATTTGGGCCGGGGAATTCGGGTAACAAGTGCGCCGATATTGAGTTTTCAGGCGACTGGGGGCTTGACGGTGAATGGAACTTTAGATGACCTCCGCCCGGAGGGTACGATTCGGTTGACTTCGGGGTCGGTGAATTTGTTTACAACGCAGTTTAGACTCGATCGAGGATACCCGCAGACTGCTACCTTTGTACCAACACAAGGACTCGATCCGACGCTGGATGTGAGATTAGCAACTTCGGTACAGGAAGTAACGCGGTTCCGCACTCCCGGCACATCTGTAGCCTCTGAAATAGCAGACGAACCGACAACTTTCGGCAATGTGCGGAGTGTCCGAGTTCAAGCGTTAGTCCAGGGAAGGGCTTCTCAGTTGGCGGAAAGTCTGGAGTTGAGGAGCTCTCCGAGTCGATCGGAAATAGAGATTGTAGCGCTGTTAGGCGGCAGTTTCGTGCAGACTTTGGGACAGGGAGACAGTACACTGGCGATCGCAAATTTAGCCGGTGCGGGTTTATTGAACAACCTTCAATCTGCGGTTACAAACGCCACAGGATTGAGCGAATTTCGTTTATTTCCCACTCGGATTAGAGGCAACGAAGCACAAGGTGCTAGTTCCAGTTCTGGTGCGGGTTCTCTCGGTTTAGGTTTAGAAGTTGGGTTTGACATCACCCGCAATATTTCAGCCTCAATCATTCGAGTTTTGTCAGCAAATCAACCGACTGAATTTACTGTGCGCTATCGATTGAGCGATAAAATTTTACTCAGAAGTTCCAGTAATTTTCAAGGAGACAACCGCGTCACTGCTGAATATGAATTGAGGTTTTAGTTAGCCCAAAATACCGTCTACCAAAAGCTGACGATCTTCAATCAGGAGCAGAGAACGTGAAAAGAAGAGAAGCAATCAAATTGATAACGGTAAGTATTAGTTCTTTAATAGAGACCATATATTACTCGGGAGACCAATATATGCTTGGAAGTACGGTCAAAAATCATTATGACTGGGTATTACTATACTGGATGCCCTATGACAATAATCTCTCAAGATTCGGACAACCAATTCTTCAAATGCTAAGTAAAGGTGTAAAAAGTGACAAAGTTTTGGTAGTAGTACAATCAGACTTTAGTGGAGCAGCACAACTTTCGAGAAGCATCATTAGCCAAGGTAAAGTTGATACGCAATACTTAGAAACAGCAGATAGTAGTAGTGCAGAAGTCTTGAGTGAGTATCTGACTTGGGCACAATCTCAATTTCAAGCCAGACGCTGGGCTATTGTGTTTTTAGGTCATAGTGGAACGCTTATGGAAATCAGCCCCGACGAACATCCCACCTCCCCTTCAATTTCAGAAATTAGATGGATGAATCTTCAAAAAATAAATCAAGTTATATTTAATTTTAACCAATCTGTAAAGGGAAATCTCGAATTATTATTTTTCCAAAATTGTAATAAAGGAAATATTGAAGTACACCATACTTTCCAAAATACTACTAAGTATACGCTTTCATCTCAACTCCCACTGGGAGCGCCAAATTACTATTATGAGCAATTTTTAAGTTATTTAAGCGATTATCCAGACATTGATGGTTCTCAGCTAGCTAAAAAGATTATGGATTGTGAACGACGGGATATGTACCATAGTTTGACATTAACTAACAATTATTATTTCCGCTACTTTGCCGAAAAAGTTAATGTTGTGATTGATTCTATTTTGCAAGCAGATATTGCGCCTGTGAAAGTTTTTATATCCTCAATTTTAGCGCCTGAAGCCAATCTTTCAAATAACAATAATGCTGTAGTTTATCATAACTCTGGAGAAACCTTTGTTGATTTCGTAAATTTTTTACAAAAACTTACCCAATTATCAGGTGCCAGTCCGTCAGCTTGTAACGATTTATTGTTATTTTTAAATAATTTCCTCATTCAGAGAGTGCAACAGAATGGTGAATTACTTGACTCAAGAATTAGAAATAAGTATAAAAACTTATCAGGCTTAGGTTTATTTTTACCTAGAAATTGGCAGAGACTGGAAAAGTATTTGTATTTATCGGTTTATGCAGACTTAAAGCTTGTAGAGTTTTTTGAGGCAGTTGTATTCGAGACAAAAAAGAACTAAAGGTATGGGGGATATTTGACTTTCCAGACTTCACGGAAGCAGTCTGGGAAGTAAAACAACAGCCAGCATTCGCTCCCACTTCCCACTTCCGAATGCTATAATATAAATAGCAGAATTAAAGCCCTGCTGCCAACCCCGCACACCAGGTTATAGGAGTTAAGTCAAATGGCAAACCAACTCCAAGTTAATACAGAGTCGATCGGCTACAGCGACTTTTACTGGAACCGCTTTAGTCCGAGAGTTGCGACTATCAGCAGCGTCCGCAACGCCAATCACTGGGACGGCGGATTTATCACCTATATTGCATTTCCCACAAAAGTAGAAGCTACAGCAGCAATGAAATATTTGCTCTTGCATCAAAAAGCTGCTGATGTCGATATGCGGAAAGCCAAGCGAATGAAAGCAAAAGGCATTCGGTGGGAACTCAAAATTCGGGGTTTAGCTTTTAATGAAGTGCTCAAGCTGGCGACTATGGATATAACTGGAAAGCTAGTTATGTCGCCTGCTACTACTCAAGCCACAGGCTGATAAAAGCATTCAGATAACAGGTTGGGTTGAGACAAAAAAACCCAACCCTTCTAATATTTGTCAATATCCATCTTCCTCTCTTTTCTCCTCCTCTGTGTCCTCAGCGCCCTCTGCGGTTCATAAAAAAAATCCTATCAAATATATGCGTTTCATCAGCCCCAAAACAGACTTTGCATTCAAAAAAATCTTCGCTTCTTCCGAACATCCAGAAATTCTCATCAGCTTCCTAAATGCAATGCTGTATAACGGAGAACCAACCATCCAAGAATTAGAAATAATTGACCCTTATTCAGCAGGAAGCGTTACAGGATTGAAAGACACCTACCTGGATGTCAAAGCCAAGATTACCGGCAACAAAACCGTGATTGTGGAAATGCAGGTACTCAACGTCGCCGCCTTTGAAAAACGGGTAGTCTACAATGCAGCCAAAACCTATTCTACTCAACTCAAAGCTGGAGAAGGTTATTTAAAGTTAAATCCAGTGATTGCTTTAACCATCACCGACTTTATCTTATTTGAAAACACCGAAAAACTAATCTCTAACTTTGAATTCACAGAAACCGAAGAGAAATTCGTCTATCCCAACTGCGAGTTAAAATTAGTGTTTGTCGAGTTACCGAAATTCAAAAAAGAATTGAATGAACTCGAAAATTTGCCGGAAAAATGGATTTACTTTATGAAAAACGCGCCCTCTTTGGAAGCAGTACCAGATACATTGGGGTCTGTGGAAGAGATTAATACCGCGCTGGGAATTGCCAACAGAGCAAATTTGACACTAGACGAATTGAATGATGTAGACAAGCGAGAAATGTTTATTCAAGATCAACTTGGGTCGGTGATGAAAGGGATAGAAATTGGTATACAACAAGGAATCGAACAGGGAATACAACAAGGAATCGAACAAGGAATCGAACAAGGAATCGAACAGGGAATACAGCAAGGAATCGAACAAGGAATCGAACAAGGAATCGAAAGGGGTAAAATTGAGGGGGAAATAGGATTAATTATGCGTCAGATAGTGCGGCGGGTGGGTGATGTTACAGTGGAAGTTCAAACTCGCATCCAGGGGTTATCTGCGGAACAGTTAGATGATTTAGGAGAGGCTTTGTTGGATTTTAGGAGTCAAGAGGATTTGATCGCGTGGTTGGAGTCGGGGGGATGAACTGAGGAGTTAAACAGAGAGTCAATCGATTTTAGATTTTAGATTTTAGATTTTAGATTGAAGCATTGACCCCACGGATAAATTCGGGGGCTTGTTTATCGGATACACGTTTTTTATTTCTCCACGGATGAATCCGGGGGCTTGTATCCTGGATGCTTTCGATCGGGGATTTTTAACGTGGATTTGGTATAATTCCCAATCTCTGCATTCATTTAAACTTTAGTATCTGCGGGAACTTCACTCTGTACCAGCATCCAACCTAACAGCGCTAAACTAACTCCAAGAGCGAGAAATCCTAAATCCCAAGCTAACTCGTTGATACCGGGTTTGACGTGGTGGATTCCCAAAATTTGATGGTCAACAATGCCTTCAACAAAGTCAAACAATCCAGCACCAATTAATATTGAACCGAAAAAAGTTTGAGTTGACAAAGGAACATCTTTGCGCTTAACCGCACTCCACAAACAGAAGATTCCCGCTACTGTTACCAACCAATCCGCAGCGTGAAACAATCCATCTCCGAGGGTATTTAATTCTAAACCGGCAACGCTAGTATCGGTTTTAACGCTGCTAAACATATGGTGCCACTGGAGGAGTTGGTGCAGCACAATGCCGTCAAAAAATCCGGATTGACCGATACCGAGGAGAATTCCTGCGATAATGAGAGGTCGGCGGTTGTTAGCTGCGGTGCTTGGTGGGTTTGTGCGATCGTCCAATGGAAAACCTCAGATATTTAACTGCTGAGCCTGGGTCTGTGAAGGGATTTGCCAGTACATTTTTTAGTTTTGCTGGGGAGGATGGGCGATCGCATCATCCGCGAGAGAGATTTCTGGAATTGATGGGGGCTACAATTAAATCGGTTGAGGATTTGAGATAATTTTCGTGAATTAATTCGGATGATTTATTGCGCCTGTAGGGGCGGGTTCACCCTAATTTATCAGACACAACAAAAAATATTGTAAACCCGCCCCCACCCACCGGATTTTCGGTGAATTTCCCCATCTAGTTTAGATTAAATCCGCCAATTAATTCGAGTAATTCATTGGGCGGCGGCGGGTTTATTTAGATTGTTATTGAGCGACATAGATGTTGGTTAACCCGCCCCTACAGAACCCTTGTCTGTGCAAATACTGCTTCTACGGCTTTCGGCAATTCTATCAGCACGAAATAAAATATGCGACTGGATACAAATTGCTTTTGATTGACTATTCATCAACAGTCATATTCTCAAACAAAATAGGTTGAATTCGCCTCAAAACTTCCTCAATTATATCTGATCGACATTCACTAAGAAAACTTGCCTGCCTTGCGCGATAATCTTGCATAGCGGAGTTGATCCGTCATAATTACACCTGTTATCGCTTCACCTTCTGGAATGGGAACATAAAACGGATTTTTGCGTTGTGTGTTGCTAATGGGACAGACGAACACAAACCCCATTTTTCGGTTAAATTTAGTTTGACTCACAACCAGTGCAGGCCTAGTCCCCATTTGTTCGTGTCCTGCTTGAGGGTCAAAATTGAGGCGAATAAAATGACCTCGTTCGGGGATATAGTTTACCAAACTTCCTCTCCTTCTGGTTTTCCCCAAGAGAATTCTTCGCTAGATTCTATTTCGCCTGCCAATAATTCATCTAGGGTATACTTTGATATTTTATTATTTACAGGCTCTACGACCAGTTTCCCATTTTCTATGCTGCAAATTACTGAATCTTCGGCTTTAAGGTTGAGAAACTTTACTATGTAGTCTGGTATTGGCAAAGCCAAGGAATTACCTAATTTGCTGATGTGTATTTTGGCTGTCATACATTTGCGATGTTAACACTCAGGTTTATTTATTATAACACCATATTGGGCGGGGCGGGTTTATTTAGATTGTTATTGAGCGACATAGATGTTGGTGAACTCGCCCCTACAGAACCTTTGTCTATGCAAATACTGCTTCTACGGATTTCGGCAATTCTATGGGCACGAAATATGCGACTGGATACAAATAATCTTCGCCGGATTCATCAATAACTCGGATAAATTGATGTTCCGCAGCGCGATTATCGGGTATCACCTGATAGATTTTTCTGACTTTCAAGGATGCTTGATAGTCTCGATCGTTAATGCAAACTACAAATTTGGTTGGTAAGTTAAACTTCATATTCGGATAAAGTAGTGAGTTCATAAACGGTTGCGTCTGTCATCAAAATCGACCCTTGGGCCGTCAATTCCCATCTGTCGCGCGGCGAACCTGTTTCGATATATCGTTTAACCAAACCATCAGCCGCCAGTTTTTTTAAGACAACCATGATATCAGGTTCTCGCGGTACATCTCGATAGGAAAGTTGCTTTGCGAGTTGGTACCAACTGCACTTGCCTTTACCTCTAGCTACCAATGCAAGAAGCACTAATTCAAGCTGAGTTAATTGAGTTAACTTTTGCATTAAAAGTTCTCCACGCTTGGATGAAATAAAACCCCAAATCCTTCTCCCTAGCTGACGCACCCTACTTCACGAGAATTTATTGATTCCTCTGGTGTTTTGCTTTGACTAGCTGCAATATCTGTCTTTAATCCTAAAGCCTTCAGCAAATCCATAAATCGATAAATCTCTTCTCCCCCTGATGCTTTCAGCAATTCCTGAAGTTGAGCCCAATTTTGTAAATCGTCTTCAGCTATTATAGAAACTTGACTTTGAGCTTTAACTATGTCTCTGAGTACCGTCAGTAACAGTTCAGGTTCCGGTGCTTTTTCTTCTAAAATTGCTTGAATATAAGCAGCAGTTTCTTCAATGTCTTGAAGCGAGTTAATCAGATAATCATGGTAACTGTGCGTTTTAGGCATCGTCTCTACTCCTGAATTCTATCCAGTATTCTTTGGCTTTGCGAATATCTCGATCTTGGGTACTTTTATCTCCACCGCAAAGGAGGAGTATAATAGTTGAGTCTCTTTCTGCAAAATAAACCCGGTAGCCGGGGCCGCAGTCAATCTTTAACTCGGAAACACCCTCTCCTACTGCTTTACAGTCTCCTAAATTACCAAGAGCAACTCGCTGAAGTCTACCTTTTATTTTAGCTTTCCCTTCGCGATCGCGCAAAGCATCAAGCCAGTCTTCAAAAGGGATTTTTCCCTCTAAGGTTTCATAGGTTAGAATTTCACGCTTGTGGACTTCCATGACTCTATTTAGTAAAAGCCTAAGTGTCAAATGATATCATTTCTGGTAGCTGCGATTTTGTATGTGATTGCGTGCGATCGAATGTGAAGCAATCTCAAGCGGTAGGGTGCGTCAGTGTGGTAATTCTCAATCATCACCGAAAATCTCATTCTGACGCACCATTTATTCCGTTGTGCGTCAGTTTTGAGATTGTGAGTTTATAGTGACAATCTCACTCTTCTGACGCACCCTACAAAATACCGTAGGGTGCGTCGCCCTCGACAATCTCTAACACAAATCAAATATTTAGCAGCGACGCACCCTACAAGATATAATTAAGTTTTAACACAACACAAATCATTGTCCTATGAAAACCGTTGACAAAAGTCAATTAACCGCTCAATTACTAGAATTATTGCAACTTGTCGAGATTGAAGGCGAAGAGATTTTAGTGATGGATGGGAATAAGCCAGTTGTGAGAATTTGTCAGTATGAAAAGTCTCTTTCAACTGAAGAATTATTTAAGGATATGCGGGGGAAAGTAAAATATTTTGAAGATTTAACTACGCCAACAACTGAAGAATGGCAGGAAGTATGACAGTTGTCCTTGATACCTGCGCTCTCATCTGGTGGAGTTTAGATCCAGACAAACTTTCTCAACCAGCAAAAGCAGCTTGTCAGCAGATGGAACAAGAAAAAAATGGTTTGGTTCCATCAACGGCAATCTGGGAAATAGCTATCAAAAACAAAAATCATAAGTTAGATTTAGGAGTAAGTATTGATGACTATATCGCTACTTTAAAAAAGTCTAATGTTATTCGGATCGTTCCAATTGATGAGGACATTTGGCTAGAAAGTGTCAAGTTAGAATGGGAACACCGAGATCCAGCAGATAGAGTGGTTGTAGCAGTTGCTCAAAGGAATCAAGCTGCTATTATTACAGCAGATCGAAAAATAGCTAGTTTCTATTCTTTAGTAATTTGGTAAATCGAATGTGCCAGATATCTGAAAAGTAGAAATGGCGAGGTTTCGTGGTTCAAGCCTTGGTTATTATAATCTTCAAGAAACCCTGTAACCCTGAGATGTTAGACTCTACAAGTCTCGACGCGAGAGAAGAAGAGCAGCCACCGCCCCACTATTGTTGATGCTCACAGACTCTTCTTGATCCTCTGTTTCAATCCCCTCGGAACGATACAGCCACTTAGTCAATAGCCCGGGAAGGTTACCAATTTGCGCATTGGGAGCTAATTTTATTTCACTAGCAGACAGCCAGCGACCGTTCACGCGCCACCCCACGCGATCGCCAAATTCTTCCCAAATTTTCTGATCGGATTTCCTAGTTCCTCCTAGACTTTGGTAGATATTCTTTTGCGCTGAAAATCCAAAGTGTCCATTACTATATTTTACCCAAAGTAGGTCAATGGTTCCCAAGTCTTCAACAGGAAATCTATTAACGTCTGAATTCCGGAGGTGGTCGAACAAATGGCGGCTAGTCCCTACTTCTAGCATTTTTTCAGTCGTTTCCTCATCCGCCTCTTTCCATTTTCCGCTAGCCAGTAAATCGCGCAACTTGGTGTAGTCTACTCCGCGTTTTGACTTGAGGGGAACATCAGCCTCACTAGGAGTATTTGCTACAGGTATAGATTTTGGAGAGAATAGAGATTCTGATTTGTTCGCAACGCTGGCACCAACAGAATTCTTTTGAGACGATGCCTCATTTCCGCTCCGCTCAACAGCGATTCTTTGAATTCCATCAATAGCGTCCATATCGCCAGGATATGCAACTAATACGCGAATCCACAACTGTTTTGCCAGGTCAAAATTTTTGTTAACTTCTTCACCAAAAGCATCAACTTTCATTTGAGCAACATCCTGTAAAGTTGCATATTGCGGGTAAATAATTAAGTGCGACTTCGTGACAGGCTCTGCAATAACGTAAGGTGTTTGTCGCACTTTTTCGCTTTTATGTTGTCGGATCAGTTCAGGCACTCGCGAACTCAAATAATGCTCCAATCGCTCAACAGTTGCACATTTACCTTGAACGCCCAACCCGTCCAACAGTGCGTTTGTAAAAGCACCTTGCTGTAAAGCATCAATTTCATAGGATAACTCATTAGGACTGCAAGAAAAAAATGTAATCACTCCCTTTTGTCGCGCAAGTTCAGCAGATTGATTGCCAATTCCTTCTCCTGATTTACTTCCTTGACCCCGGCAAGCATCCAGAATCAAAATAACATTGTCAGCACCGCAGCGACGCAGGCGTTCAGTGACAAGATTAATCGAGATCGCCGTATTTTCAACATCTCCAGGATCGCCATCGCAAGGCATTAAATAATCATATCCGTTATGGGGGATTCCATGACCGCTGAAGAAGAACCAAAAATTATCTCCATCTCCCATAAAGGGTTTTTCAAACATCGTCCTCAAAACTCGATTCAGAATAACAAAAGAAGGACGAGTTGATTTACCTCCAATATCAGGCGAGTCATCTGAGAAGAAAAAAACTCGATCAAACCCCGCCCGATCGCGAAGAAATTCCTGCATTAACTCTGCATCCCGCTTGGCATATTTCAGCGGGCTTAGGAAATCATATTTATTAATGCCAATTGAAATCGCCAGATTTTTCCCCATCTCACCTTAAGACTTCCGTTTGAATCTCAACAACACAGTTCTTGTATCTGCAACTTTAGCACCCAGTCCGACTAAACTGAAAGAACCTTCGGCGTTAATCGCAACGGATAACTCAATTTCAGATAACTCGATCGATTTCATGTCAGCTTCTGCATCTGCACGGCTGAACATTTGATCTACCGTTTGCATGAAGTAACCAGTTCTTTTTCTAATTTCTTGATACTGATATTGTGCAGTCGTAAGCTATCAACCCCTTTTGCCACCTGCTTTTGGGTCAGGTCATTTGGCTGCGGTTCCCAAGCATCACTCCAGTCCAAGCCTATATGTCCCCCATTCTTCGCACCCTCCAAATGAGGTGCTTCCGGTGACTCATCGGGAGTATCGCCGCTAGTCACAATGCTAATCATTTCATCGGGCATAACTGCCGATCGCTCCAAACTATTTATTATATAATTTTGCCAGATATTTACCGGAATTGTAACGATAAATTTCACCCAAAATCTTCATCAACATATTTTCGCTTTCCCGGTGATAGCTGCGTAAGACTCGCGACGGGTTCAACATACCTCATGCGAGTGAGAGGTACGCGAATTTTTATCAAAAATCCTAAATCCCAAAACCTCTTTGTCCAAACAGACCCTTTCTATGGCAACCTAAAAAACAGCAGACACAATTTTATAGACCTTCGTAACAAAACTCTACCAATCAACTATGCAAACTCTGCCCAATCCAACTAAAACCCCCACAACCGAACCGATTTTCGACACCAGCATCAAACGCCGCAAAACCCGACCCGTCAAAGTCGGTAGCGTCACGATCGGCGGCGGCAACCCGATCGTCGTACAATCAATGATTAACGAAGACACCCTCGACATCGACGGTTCAGTCGCCGGAATACGGCGCTTGCACGAGATTGGCTGCGAAATCGTCCGCGTCACCGTGCCCAGCATGGCCCACGCCAAAGCTTTAGCCGAAATCAAGCAAAAACTGCACGCCACCTACCAACCCGTGCCCCTCGTTGCCGATGTCCACCACAACGGCATGAAAATTGCCCTCGAAGTCGCCAAACACGTAGACAAAGTGAGAATCAATCCCGGACTTTACGTGTTCGAGAAGCCGAAAGCCGACAGAACCGAATACACTGACTCCGAATTCGCGGAAATTGGCGAAAAAATCCGCGAAACCCTGGAACCTCTGGTGATTTCCCTGCGCGATCAAGGCAAAGCTTTGCGAATCGGCGTCAATCACGGTTCCCTCGCCGAACGGATGCTGTTTACCTACGGCGACACGCCCGAAGGCATGGTAGAATCGGCCCTGGAATTCATCAAAATTTGCGAATCCCTAGACTTCCGAAATATCGTACTTTCCCTGAAAGCCTCCCGTGCACCCGTGATGGTGGCTGCTTACCGCTTGATGGTGCACCGGATGGACGAACTCGGCATGGATTACCCGCTGCATTTGGGCGTCACGGAAGCAGGAGACGGCGAATACGGCCGCATCAAATCCACCGCAGGCCTGGCACCGCTGCTGACTGACGGCATCGGCGACACCATCCGCGTCTCGCTGACAGAGGCGCCGGAAAAGGAGATTCCCGTCTGCTACAGCATTCTGCAAGCTTTGGGATTGCGGAAAACGATGGTTGAGTATGTCGCTTGTCCTTCCTGCGGTCGCACTTTGTTTAATTTAGAGGAAGTGTTACACAAAGTGAGAGAGGCGACCAAGCATCTCACGGGTTTGGACATAGCAGTAATGGGCTGTATTGTCAATGGCCCGGGAGAAATGGCTGATGCTGATTACGGCTACGTCGGGAAGCAACCGGGTTATATCTCGCTGTACCGGGGCCGGGAAGAAATTAAGAAAGTCCCGGAAGACCGAGGGGTGGCAGAATTGATTGATTTGATTAAATCGGACGATCGCTGGGTTGAACCTGAGTAGGCTTTGCTGGATTTAGTTTTGAAGTTTGGGGGCGGGCAAGATGCCCACCCCACAAGAGTTTTTGTGACACAGGCATCTTGCCTGTGGGTTTGGGGGCGGGCAAGATGCCCACCCCACAAGAGTGGTTGTGGCACAGGCATCTTGCCTGTGGCGAAAGGGAATACTACTCGGCAAAGTTGAATAAATATGTATCCAAAATCCGACCGAGCCTTGCCTGTGTTAGATTGGGCGTGATTATTCTGAAATCTTTTCCTCCCGCGCGTCACACAAATGGTTATAACAAAACGAGGGCTTGTTCTAAGTGCAGCAGCGGTGGTACTCACTGCCGTAACTCTTGCGAACGCTGGTTGCAGTTCTAAATCTCTGGCTTCTTTTAGGGGAAGCCCTAAAGAGTTAGTTGATGAAGTTTGGCAGATTATTGACAAAAGTTATGTTGATGGCACTTTTAACCAGGTTGACTGGAAAGCGGTGCGGAATGATTATTTGAATCGGACTTATACCAGCGACGACGAAGCTTACAAAGCAATTCGGGAAATGCTGAAGAAGCTGGACGATCCTTATACGCGGTTTATGGACCCTCAAGAGTTCAGAAATATGCAGGTTGACACTTCTGGGGAACTGACAGGAGTTGGGATTCAGTTGACTCAAGATGAGGAAACCAAAAAGTTGGTGGTGATTTCGCCGATCGAAGATACCCCTGCTTTTACTGCTGGTATTCTGGCAAAAGATATTATTACTAAGATTGACGGCAAGAGCACCGAAGGCATGGATACGAATCAGGCGGTAACTTTGATTCGCGGCCAGGTGAATACTGAAGTGACGCTGACTATTTTGCGGGGAAGCAAGGAATTAGAATTCAAGCTGAAACGCGCTAAAATTGAAATTCATCCCGTGCGGAAGTCAGTGCAGAAAAGTCCGATCGGAGAAGTCGGCTATATTCGCTTAAATCAGTTCAGTGCCAATGCTGCATCGGAAATGCGATCGGCAATTAAGGATTTGGAACAGAAAAAAGTAACCGGCTATATCTTAGACTTGCGTTCCAATCCCGGCGGGTTGCTGTACGGAAGTATTGAAATTGCTCGGATGTGGCTCAAAGAAGGTACGATCGTCTCGACGGTCGATCGCGTCGGTGAGGCCGATAAACAAACGGCAAATAAGGCAGAGCTCACAGACAAACCGTTAGTTGTACTGGTAGACGGCGGTTCAGCAAGTGCTAGCGAGATTCTATCCGGTGCTTTGCAAGACAACAAACGCGCGGTTTTGGTGGGAACAAAGACGTTTGGTAAAGGTTTAGTTCAGTCAGTACGCGGCGTGGGAAATGGTGCCGGTTTGGCGGTGACAATTGCCAAGTATTTTACTCCCAACGGCACTGATATCAACCACGCCGGGATTGAACCGGATTTTAAGGTAGAACTCACCGACGCTCAAAAACAGGAGTTGAGGCGCGATCGGGATAAAATTGCTACCACAGCCGATCCGCAGTACGCGAAAGCTATGGAAGTTTTGACACAGCAAGTTACTGGTAAAACAGGGAACAATAAGGCGGAGTCGAAACCGAATGCAGCGCCACCTAAACCGAATGCGGCGCAGGCAAAACCGAGTGCAGCACCTTCTAAATCTAAGTAGTTTTTAGTCACAAACAAACACTCCATCAAAGAAGGACTAAAGTCCTCACTACGAACCAGGTTTGTAGTGAGGACTTTAGTCCTTCAAGTTTATTTATTGCGGTTGACATTTGCCGGCGCGAATTAATCCGATGCGGCGGGCGATCGCATCTTCAGGCGAATCGTAAGGGCCCCACTTTTCAATAATACTGGGGTTTTGTTCTTCGAGCTGCGCGATCCTCTGCGAGGGCTCCGCCAACGGCAAAATTTCGCAATTACCGGCAGGACGTTTGATAATATAAAATTTTGGTGTTTCTGTCATAGCTAAATTCCTCAAATAAAAGCTGGATACTAACTAGGCAATTGGCTAATTATATCAAGGAACTCGATCGATCTAACCTCTCTTAAGAAGGAGGGAACTTTGAGAATAACTCTTATCTCCCCTTAATAAGGGGGCTAGGGCGTGTTTTTTTGCGTCGTTATATCCTCGAAAATAGGCGATCGCAGGGTGTGTTGATGAATCTAGGAGACTTAAGTACCGAACAATGGGAGAAGTTAAAACCGCTACTTCCACCGAGAAAACCCCGAACAGGGCGGCGAAATCATCACCGCAGACAGGTGGCTAATGGCATCCTATGTCAATCAAAAATTAGGAGCAGTAAGCGAGAGAAGTGCAAGTGAACTTTAAAAAAACGGAAGCTAATAATTCAATGCGATCGGCTGTTGCGGCATTTAAATTGTATGTTAAAAAACAATCAAACAATGAGTGGGGAGTAGGGGTTGGGCGTCCCGCCCGCCCTGAATATACAATTTAAATGCGCGACAGCTTATAGCAATCCTCGCATCATTTGTGAATTTCTTACTCCCGAGCGATCGGGTTCGGGGAGGGTTGGGGTGGGGTAAAAAATTTACGACTCCTGCAAGGATTGCTATAAAATGTGGTCATTTGTAATGTTTAAGCGTAACAAGCAGTGGGAGATGTATTTTTTTAGGTAAATTGTAGGAGTAGATATTGGTAAAAGAGATGAAACGGCTGCGAGCGGGATTGTGAGACGATCTGCCGGCCGTTCCAGAGTCAATGTGCTGTCAGCTATACAGAGTTTTTAAGTGCCGATTAGATAGTTTTTCCTAAAGAAACACAAATCAGTAGGAAAGGATACTGGCAAAAGTTTCTATATAGAAAAATTTAATAATACGATAAGACAAAGAATATCTCGCACCAGTCATAAAAACTCTTTTATTCTCGAAACAACTCTCCAATCATATTGGAGAACTCTGGTATTTTATTGATAAGTATAACGCCACTTGCATCTAGAGAATGAAAGCCTTAATTATACTTACTGTGCAAGACTGCGCGCAGGCGATCGCCTTCAAGCATCGGTTTCAAAAACACTCTCTTCGTACCTGATTAGCCTCTGAAGTTCCTCTTCCCTGAACTGCTGTCGTTCAATCGGCTAAAGCTGAGTCATTTTCTACTCAGTCTCAACTCCAGTATCAACAGCTATTACCTCAAAAAAATCAAGTCTTATTTTTAAAATAGCTCTTTCATAGTTTGACCTCCCAAATATGTTAAGAAAAATGTAATTCACTGAAGAACACGGCAGATAGAGCGACAATATTAGAGACTAACTCTAAGAAGCTTCAGGCTTGACAAAAGTAGTAGGAATACGTAGGTATGACTAACATCACAAATCTTTTCCTAGGATATCACATTAACGAGCAAATATACGCAGGCAATCGAACTCTAGTTTATCGCGGCATTCGCACGGAAAACGGGCAGCCGGTCGCGATCAAACTGCTGCGAAATGACTTTCCCCGCTTCAACGAACTGGTTCACTTTCGCAACCAGTACATCATTGCTAAAAACTTAGAGATCCCCGGCAGTGTCAAGGCATACAGCCTGGATACTTACCATAACCACTATGCTCTGGTGATGGAAGACTTTGGGGGAATTTCCTTAAGTACCTACCTCTCAAGTATTGCATCGGATAGCAACGAACCTGTAGAAGGCTTGCCCGTTAACGAATTTCTTCCCATTGCGATTCAAATTGCCAACGCCCTTGACGGACTTTATCGCCACCGAGTCATCCATAAAGACCTCAAACCCGCCAACATTCTGATTAACCCGGTCAGCAAAGAAGTCAAGCTGATTGACTTCAGCATCGCTTCCCTGCTGCCTCGCGAAACCCAAGAAATTCACAATCCCAACGTCCTCGAAGGCACCTTACCCTACATATCTCCCGAACAAACTGGGCGGATGAACCGAGGCATTGATTACCGCACAGATTTCTACTCGCTAGGAGTCACATTCTACGAATTACTAACAGGAAAGTTACCATTTCAAACAGACGATCCAATGGATTTGGTACACTGCCACCTTGCCAAACAGCCACTGGCAGCCTCCATTGTCAACCACAGCGTTCCATTGGTGCTGTCTGAAATGGTTAGCAAACTGATGGCGAAGAATGCTGAAGATCGCTATCAAAGTGCGATCGGACTCAAGTTTGATTTGGAAACTTGTTTGCACCAGTGGCAAGAGACAGGGGCGCTGACTAACTTTACAATAGGGGAGCGAGATTTGTGCGATCGCTTCATCATCCCCGAAAAATTATACGGTAGAGAAAGCGAAGTATTCTCCCTGCTATCTGCCTTCGATCGCGTGAGTGCAGGTAGCACCGAAATGATGCTCGTTGCCGGTTTCTCCGGCATTGGCAAAACCGCTGTCGTCAACGAAGTTCACAAACCAATTGTCAGACAGCGAGGCTACTTTATTAAAGGTAAATTCGACCAATTCCAGTGTACCCTTCCCTTTAGTGCATTTGTCCAAGCTTTTCGCGATTTGATGGGACAATTGCTATCGGAAACAGATGCTCGAGTTGAACAATGGAAGTTAGAAATATTGGCAGCTTTGGGCGATAGCGCTCAGGTAATCGTTGAAGTCATTCCCGAACTCGAACGTATTATCGGACAGCAAGCGCCAGTCCCCGAACTTTCTGGAAGTGCCGGTCAAAATCGCTTCAATTTGTTGTTTGAAAAATTCATTCAAGTCTTCACAACAAAAGAACATCCATTAGTGATTTTCTTGGACGATTTGCAATGGGCAGACTCAGCCTCGTTAAAATTAATTCAACTGCTGATGAGTAAAACCGATAACTGCTATCTCTTATTAATTGGAGCTTATCGGGATAACGAAGTATTTCCAGCGCATCCATTGATGCTGACGTTAGCAGAGATTCAAAAAACTGAAGCAAAGGTGAATACTATTACCTTAGCTCCCCTCGATCGAACCGACGTAAATAGTTTAGTTGCCGATACTCTAGCTTGCTCTACAGCGTTGGCTCTGCCTTTGACAGAACTCGTTTATCAAAAAACCCAAGGCAATCCATTTTTCAGCACGCAATTCCTCAAATCTTTGCATGAAGATGGGCTAATTGAATTTAATTGTGAAGCTCGGTATTGGCAGTGCGATATTGCCGTCGTGCGAACCTTGGCACTAACGGATGATGTAGTAGAATTCATGGCACTTCAGTTGCGAAAGTTGCCAACCAGAACACAGTCCGTGTTAAAGTTAGCTGCTTGTATTGGCAATCAGTTCGATTTGGCGACGTTAGCAATTGTTGATGAAAATTCGCCAGTAGAAACCGCAACAGCTCTATGGAAGGCGCTACAAGACGGGCTAATTTTACCCATTAGTGAAATTTACAAGTTTTATCAAGCAGAGGGGAATAGCGAATTAGTAATCGGGAATGGTCAGGAATTTGACCAATTATCAACTACCCACGACCAATTACCCAAATACAAGTTTTTACACGATCGCGTCCAACAAGCTGCCTATTCCCTGATTCCCGACGACCAAAAACAGGCGACTCATTACCAAATCGGACAACTGCTGCTGCAACAGATTTCCGCACAAGCAAGAGAAGACCGTATTTTTGAAATAGTCAATCAATTAAATCACGGAACAGCTTTAATTACCCAACCAACAGAACGAGAAGAATTAGCCCAACTCAATTTAATTGCCTGTCGCAAAGCCAAAATTTCAACTGCTTATCAAGCAGCGCGTGAATATGCGACAGCGGGATTGTCTTTGTTGGAAAAAGATACTTGGCAGCAGCAGTATGAAATGACCCTCGCCTTGCATGAATTAGCTGCGGAAGTGGCAATGCTAAACGGTAATTTTGAGGGGATGGAACAGTTCATTGATATTGTCGTTCAACAGGCACGATCCTTACCTGAAAAAGTCAATGTTTACTGCTTGAGAATTCAATCTCATATTTCCCAAAGTAAATTGACCTCAGCGATCGCGATCGCCCAACCAATCTTACAACAGCTTGGTGTCACCTTTCCTGAAACACCTACACCATCAGATATTCAACAGGAAATCCAACAGATTGAGGAACTCATTGGCGATCGGGAAATTGCTGACTTGGTTCACTTGCCTGAAATGACAGATGTAGAAAAACTCGGTACTCTTAAAATTGTCAATTTCCTTATCCCGGCAGCTTATCTCTCTGGCTCTGCGCTGTACCCATTGCTGAATAGTTTGTCCGTTAAACTCTCAATTCAGTACGGTAACACATCGACTTCTGCTTTAGGCTATGCAACCTATGGCAATATTCTCTGCAATTTCTTACAAGCCATAGATACAGGATCGCAGTTTGGTTACCTGGGACTCCAGATTATCTCAAAACTCGATGCCAAAGCAAGTAAAACAGATGTTTTGATGATCTTGGGGATATTTGTTGTACACCGCAAATCTCACATTAAAGAAACACTACCCCTGTTGCAAGAGGGTTACACCAGCGCTCTAGAATTTGGAAACCTGGTACTTGCTGGATATAACGGGCACACTTTTTGTCTCAATTCTTTTTGGTGCAGTAAACACCTGGCTACCTTAGAGCAGGATATTAGCGCCTACTGCCATAGTTTGATGCAATTAAATCAATTGACAACCGCAAATTATTGTCGGATTTATTGGCAAGCAGTTTTAAATTTGCTAGGTGTTGCAGAACATACCACCCTTTTGTCTGGAAAAGCCCTTGAAGAAACAGAAGTTCTCCAACAGCTACAATCCGCCAATGATGGATATGGATTGTATATTTTCCATTTGTATAAACTGATGCTTTGTTTCTTGTTTGGAGAAATTGAGCCAGCGAAAAATCATGCTATTGAAGTCAGGCGCTATTTTATGGCTGGTGCGGGATTAGTCACCGAACCAGTATTTTATCTCTACGATTCTCTGCTAACTCTGGCACAATTAAATCCACAGTTAGATGAAACATCAGAAGCATTGCAGGGTGTAATTGAAAATCAAACCAAGTTACAGCAATGGGCGGATCATGCACCCATGAATTATCAACATAAGGTTGATTTGGTAGCAGCAGAAAAATGCAGAGTGTTAGGACAAAAAGCCAAAGCAATTGAGTTTTACGACCAGGCGATTTCTCTTGCCAAAGCTAACGAATATATGCAAGAAGAAGCACTTGCCAACGAACTGGCAGCAAAGTTCTACCTAGATTGGGGCAAAGAGCGCATAGCTGGGGAATACATGACCCAAGCCTACTATGCCTACGCTCGTTGGGGTGCAAAAGCCAAAGTCGCTGACTTAGAAACTCGCTATCCTCAACTACTTAAACCTATATTAGAGCAAACCAGTTCTCCTCTCTCCTCTCACGAAACTCTCTTCACATTGGGTAGTGTCACCTCCACCAGTTCGACCACATCCAGTAGTAGTGTTTCTGTGGCTTTAGATTTAGCTGCTATTCTCAAAGCTTCCCAAGCAATATCCCGTGAAATAGACCTCAAAAAACTACTGACATCGTTGCTTTCGATCGCCATCGAAAATGCAGGAGCTGATAAGTGCGTGTTAATGCTCTTGCAAGACGATCGACTGTTAATTAAAGGGTCGATTACTCTGGGGACAGAGCCAGTCGTGTTGCAACACCTTCCTATTGAAAACAGTCAGGAGCTTCCCTTAAAACTAATCTACAAAGTCAAGCATGACCAGCAGATTACTGTGCTAATTGATGTGAGTGCGGAGCCGACTTTAGCTAACGATCCATCTATCATTAATCAGCAACCCAAGAGTATTTTGTGTAACCCGATTTTGCATCAAGGTGAGTTAATAGGCATTTTATATCTAGAGAATAATCTCACAACGGGGGTGTTTACGCGCGATCGCGTCGCCATCCTCAACATCCTCTGCTCCCAAGCTGCAATTTCCTTACAGAACGCCCAACTGTATCAGCAATCACAGGATTATGCCCAAAAACTAGAGCTGTATCTTCACGATCTCCAACAGATGCAGTTGCAACTGGTGCAGGGTGAGAAGATGTCTGCTCTCGGAAATTTAGTCGCAGGGGTGGCTCACGAAATTAACAATCCGGTCGGCTTCATTGCCGGCAACCTTGAACCAGCCCAAGAATACGTGGGGGATTTATTCCACTTGATCGAGCTCTATCAAGCAAAATTTCCCGATCCGGGAGTGGAAATTGAATCAGAAATTGAGGAGATGGACTTGGAGTATTTGCGAGAAGATTTGCCCAAATTGATTGGCTCGATGAAGGAGGGAGTCGATCGCATCCGCAATATCAGTACAAGTTTGAGAACGTTTTCGAGGGCAGATAGCGATCGACCAGTTTCTTTCAATATTCACGACGGACTTGAAAGCACTCTGCTGATTCTCAAGCACCGTTTAAAAGCGAGCGAGTTTCGCCCTGCGATTGAAGTTGTGAAAGAGTATGGTAACTTGCCCCTAGTGAAATGCTTTCCCGGACAGTTGAACCAGGTATTTATGAATGTACTGGCCAATGCCATTGACGCTCTGGAGGAGTCAAATAAGGGGATCAGTTTTCAGGAAATTAAAGCCCTACCCAATCAAATAACGGTTCAAACTGCTCTGAGCGAAGACAAAAACCGGGTTGTGATTCGCATTAAGGATAATGGAGTGGGGATGTCGGGCGAAGTCAAGGAAAACATCTTTAACCACTTATTCACAACCAAGTCTGTGGGTCAAGGAACCGGATTAGGATTGTCGATTGCTAACCAAATTGTTGTGGAAAAACATGGAGGTACGTTACTCGTCAATTCCTGCCTGGGGCAGGGTTCGGAGTTTGTGATTTCTATTCCGGGGTGAGCAGTTCGTGCTAGGCTTTAGCGCAAGTAGCGCCGCCTCGCAACTAGGATCTCAGCTATTAGAAGAAAGAAGGTAATTGGTACGAGGCATGAACAACAGCGTATGACTTTATTGCTAGGAACTAGCGACTGCGGAGGGATGTTTTATTTTACGATTCAATTTCGGATTTGCGTCTTGACAAAGCCTCTCCGCGTCAGGGAAACAGGAGTTTTTAATAATTTTGACCTTATTGCTAGGAAATATCGGCTGAACACCTTACAGCATAAGGCTTAGATAAGTTGATAAACTTGACGGCGAAACAGATATGCCATTAATAGACCTCTTGCAAAAATAACTAGGACGGGCTCTCCGGCCCATCCCACAAAATTTTTTTTCTTGTGGAATGGGCCGGAGAGCCCGTTCCAGAATTTGATTAAAAGGATTTTTGCAAGAGGTCTACTAAGGAGATCGAGACTCAGCTAAAAGCGAGATTCATCGTGGGGGTTTCAAATTTAAGTTGATACGTATAGCCACTGCCGTGTCCCTACACGATATCTGTACTTCACTCAACTGAAAACCGCTATAAACGGGCGGTTGAAACCGGCGGGGATTAAGAAGAATTAAAAAAAACTAACACTTTTGGAAGATGCCACAAAATTTATCTATGATAAAAATATAGACATTTGTCTAAACAGCGCATTAAATCCTTTCAGAAGTAGCGAAATATTCTAATCAATACCAAAAAAAAACCATGCAATTTTTGCCCAAAACAATCGCCGAAATTCAACCAGAAATTATACCAGTTAAAGAATCGCCGCCAGAACTTGTTACTTTCGATGTCGGGGGGATGAAATGTGCCGGCTGCGCGAAAGCTGTGGAACGCCAACTCATGCAGTATTCAGGCGTAATTTCAGCTTGCGTTAACTTGGCCGTAGAAGTCGCAACGGTTGAGTGCCAACCGGGGACTGTCGATGCAGAGGCTTTAGCGAAAAAGTTGACTGATAATGGATTTCCCACTCGGTCTCGTTTAGGTGAAAATCAGCGGGAAGCAGAAGCGGCAACAATCGAACGGCGGCGGCAAGAAATTCGACAGCAAATTAATCAATTGTCGATCGCCCTTATCCTAATTATTCTATCCGGTTTAGGTCACGTACTCGGCACACAAGCCCCAATTCTCAGCAATATTTGGTTTCACTGGGGACTCGCCACCCTAGCTTTGCTGCTACCGGGCCGCCCGATTATCGTTGACGGGTGCCGCAGTTTGTGGCGAAATGCACCCAACATGAATACTTTGGTAGCTTTAGGGGCTGTTACAGCTTACACTGCTAGCAACGCCGCGCTGCTGTTTCCACGGATGGGATGGGAGTGCTTTTTTGACGAACCGGTGATGCTGCTGGGCTTTATTTTGTTGGGCAAAACTCTCGAACAGCAAGCCAGACGGCGCGCTGCATCAGCTTTGCAAGCTTTAATTGCATTGCAGCCGGCGAAAGCCCGCTTAGTTGATTTTAAACTTTCGAGTTTAGATTTGCGATCGGAAGAATTGCCTTCAAACTCGACATCAGAGGTCTACAATCCACAATACATTGAAATTCCAGCCGATCGCGTCCGAGTCGGAGAATGGCTGCAAGTTTTGCCTGGGGAAAAAATACCGGTAGACGGCGAAATTTGCGAAGGCAAAACAACCGTAGATGAGTCGATGCTGACTGGCGAATCAATGCCGGTTTTGAAGCAACCACCAGATGCAGTTGCGGCGGGAACTATCAATAAATCCGGGGCAGTTGTGATGCGGGCAACTCGCACCGGTCAGGAAACAACTGTAGCTCAAATGGTGGCTTTGGTGCAGGCAGCCCAAACTCGCAAAGCACCGATTCAAAATTTAGCTGATACTGTGGCGGGATATTTTGTGTATGGGGTAATGGGGATATCGGTTTTAACTTTCCTATTTTGGTATTTTGCCGGGACTCATATTTGGCCTTCTGTGCTTTTAGGACACGGGGTAATGGATATGGGACACGGGGCAATGAATATGGGGCATGGGGCATTGGGCATGGGGCATGGGGCATCGGGCATGGGAAATCAATTATCAGTTACCGATTACCAATTACCAATTATCCATTATCAATCGCCTTTGCTGTTAAGTTTGAAATTGGCGATCGCAGTTTTAGTTATTGCTTGTCCTTGCGCTTTGGGACTGGCTACCCCAACTGCAATTTTAGTCGGTTCTGGCATCGGGGCGGAGCGCGGGCTTTTAATTCGCGGTGGTGATGTTTTAGAACGGGTGCATCAATTAGATACGGTGGTTTTTGATAAGACTGGCACTCTGACAACCGGAAATCTCACACTCACAGATTATTTGCCGGTTTTCCAGAATTCTGAGTTGGATTTGAACTCAGATATTAATGTTGGAAACAGGCAAGATGCCTGTTCCACAATTGATGGGGTTTCTGGCAACAGGCAAGATGCCTGTTCCACAATTTCCACAATTTCCACAATTGATAATGTTTCTGGCAACAGGCAAGATGTTGGTTCCACAATTTCTACAATTTCCACAATTGATGGGGTTTCTGGCAACAGGCAAGATGCCTGTTCCACAATTGATGATGTTTCTGGCAACAGGCAAGATGCCTGTTCCACAATTTCCACAATTTCCACAATTGATGGGGTTTCTGAAGGCAAACAAGATGTTTGTTCCACAATTGATGGGGTTTCTGGCAACAGGCAAGATGCCTGTTCCACAATTGACTCAAAACTGCTGCAAATTGCGGCGGCGGTGGAAAGGGGCGCTTGTCATCCCATCGCCGCAGCGATTTTGCTGGAAGCTCAACATCAAGGTTTGCCACTGCTAGCTGCTGAGGATTTTTGCACGGAACCGGGCTTCGGGGTTTCTGCTTTGGTGGAGGGCCGGCGGGTGTTCGCGGGGAATGCCGAGTGGATGAAGGAGCAGGGGGTCGCTGTGGCGACGGAATTGTCGGGGTCTTGCAAAGGCAAAACGGCGGTTTACGTGGCTTCTGGGGGCGTTTTGCTGGGGGTAATCGGGCTAAAAGATACTCTGAGGCCGGATGCTAAGGCGGCGGTGGAGCGTTTGCGGGGCATGGGATTGCGGGTGATGATGCTGACGGGGGATACGGCGTCTGCGGCGGCTGTGACGGCGCAGCAGCTAGGTTTGGCGGCGGCTGATGTTTTGGCCGAGGTGCGGCCGGAGGGGAAGGCGAGGGCGATCGCGACTTTGCAAGCCCAAGGCTGTAAAGTGGCTGTGGTGGGTGATGGCATCAATGACGCCCCGGCTTTGGCTCAAGCGGATGTCGGTATCGGTTTGCACTGCGGCACTGATGTCGCAGTTGAGACTGCTCAAATTGTGCTGATGCGAAATGCTTTGATGGATGTTGTTGAGTCGATCGAGCTGGGGCGCGCTACTTTCAACAAGATTCGCCAAAATTTATTTTGGGCTTTTGGTTACAATACTCTGGGAATTCCGATCGCAGCCGGTATCTTGCTGCCTGCAACTGGAATTCTACTCAGTCCTGCGGCGGCGGGTGCATTTATGGCGTTTAGTTCTGTTAGCGTAGTTACAAATTCTTTGCTGCTGCGCCGGGGATTTCGAGCTTAAATTTAGGGATTGCAGATAAAAGTCGGGGGTCAATCGATTTTAGATTTTAGATTAGACCTCTTGCAAAAGTCCTTTTAATCAAATTTTGGAACGGGCTCTCCGGCCCATTCCACAAGAAAAAAACTTTTTGTGGGATGGGCATCTTGCCCGTCCCAGCTATTTTTGCAAGAGGTCTATTAAAGAATTGAAGCATTGACCCCACGGATGAATCCGGGGGCTTGTATCCTGGATGCTTTCGGTCATCGGTCATTAGTTAGAAATTAATGACTGATGAGCTCATCCCAAGAGGGTGACAAACCCCTCACACCAGGAGTAGAAAGCAAAGAAGTTTCGACGTTAGTTCGAGGCCCCAGATTCATCTGTGGAGTCAATCTAAAATCTAAAATCTAAAATCTAAAATTGACTGACTGATGGCTACAGTGCCATACTTTCCAAGAGCCGCCAATTATTGTTGTTCATAATTGAACGACTGACTAGCTCGAACATTTGACGGCAGTGGTTGTTGGTTTGCAGTGGCAGTTCCTCGTTTTTAATCACGAAGTTCATGCGAACCTCTGAGTCGCTGGCCGTATTTTTCTCAATTAGGACTTCTGCGGTGACAAGTTTGGCAATCGAAACTTGACCGGGAAGTTCGCGAGCCATGACTGAATCTCCTGTATTGTAGATAATATCAAGATTGCATGACTCTAAAATTTCAATCAGGGACTGACGGAGACGGTCGATCGGAACGGCAACGATAAAAAAACCAGTATAGCGAGCCATAGACAACTCCAGCCGTGAGGCATTTAGACTTTATTATCATACCGAAACTAGAAGAGATGCACAGCACAATATGGATATATTTTATTCTCCTGGGAAGTTAGGGCAATGAAGGGCAAACTTATCGTGTTTGAGGGGGTTGAAGGTGCGGGTAAAACTACGCAAATGCAGCGGTTGATACATTTTCTGCAAGCAACTTGCTTGCTGAGAGTCCCGTTGGTGGCTACTCGCGAACCGGGGGGTACTGAGCTGGGAAGGGGACTGCGACATTTGCTGCTGAAACAAGATTCGGGCGAATCTGTATCCGATCGAGCAGAATTACTCATGTATGCGGCCGATCGCGCTCAGCACGTCGAAACTTTTCTTAAACCCGAGTTATTGAAGGGAACAATTGTTTTGTGCGATCGCTTTACTGATTCTACAATTGCTTATCAGGGCTACGGCCGCGGTCTTAATTTAAATTTAATTAAGGAGTTGAATGAAATTGCCACCGGCGGCTTGCAAAGCGATCTGACTTTGTGGCTGGATATTAATGTGGAGGCGGGTTTGGCGAGGGTAAAAACTCGGGGAGGGTGCGATCGGATCGAGCAAGCAGATTTGGGGTTTCACCGCCTTGTACAGCAAGGTTTTGCGGAGTTAGCCGAGGAAAATGGATCTCGAATTGTCCGGATCGATGGCGATCGACCTGAAGATGAAGTCGCTCAGGAAATTCAAACTGTTGTAACTCGCAAGTTAGAAGCTTGGGGATATTTAAATAATACCAATTCTCAAAAATAGCGCTAGATAATGTGTAGAGACACGGCAATGCCCTGTCCGGCTGCGGCAACTTACAATTTAACATTCTTAACTCAAAACAATTATTGAGCAGTCTATTAAACCACAATAACCTTTTGGTATTATAGCAACCACCCCCGACGGTTAAGATGTTCTTAATTGCTGAAACCCTAGATTTTCTTCCTTCATCCTGATATCCGTTACATCCGTTACATCCGTTACAGAATCCGTTGCCGAACTTCCTCCTTCTTCCGCAAACATGAATTATTTCACATCATTAATCGGACAACAACGAGCCGTAGAATTACTGACCCAAGCATTCGAGCAAAACCGAATTGCTCCAGGTTATTTATTTATCGGCTCTAACGGTATCGGCAAAAGTTTAGCAGCGAGGTGTTTCATTGAGCTTTTATTCTCAGCCAATCTTCCCGAAACCAGACTAATCACCGCCGTGCAAAATCGCGTGCGGCAGCGAAATCATCCAGACTTGCTCTGGGTAGAACCAACTTACATGAACCAAGGCAAACGGCTTTCGACTAAAGAAGCAGAAGAAGCCGGTTTAAAGCGGAAAGCACCGCCTCAAATTCGCTTAGAACAAGTTAGAGAGATCGGTGAATTTCTCAGCCGACCGCCGCTAGAAGCTGCGCGTTCAGTCGTAGTTTTGGAACAAGCAGAAACAATGGGCGAGGGAGCCGCTAACGGCTTGTTGAAGACCTTGGAAGAACCGGGAAAAGCAGCGCTAATTTTAATTGCTCCGACTGTGGAATCTTTACTGCCCACTTTGATTTCCCGCTGTCAAAAAATCCAGTTTTCTCGGCTGAATCCCGAAGCAATGGCACAAGTTTTGCAGCAAGCGGGATTCGCGGAGATTTTATCGCATTCCGAGGTAATGGGGATGGCCCAGGGAAGCCCTGGGGAGGCAATTGCTATTTGGCAGCAACTGCAATCAATACCCGATGATTTGCTGCAAAAGGTGAAGCAGTTGCCTCAAAATCTGCGCTCTGCTTTGGAATTGGCCAAGGAAATTGATAAAACTTTAGATACTGAATCTCAGTTGTGGTTAATTGATTATTTACAGCACTGTTACTGGCAGCAATTTTTATCCGGGGGAATTAGTCGATCGCCCTTAGAACCCTTGGAAAAAGCGCGGCAATATTTGCTAAACTACGTGCAGCCGCGATTGGTCTGGGAATGCACGCTAATGGGAATCTGTCAAGCATAACAAGAAGTGCCAACTTTTCTCCCAATACGATGAGTAACACAATGGAAAAAGCCACATTTGCAGCCGGTTGTTTTTGGGGAGTCGAACACAAGTTTCGCGCCGTTGCGGGTGTCGTCTCGACTGCTGCGGGCTACACAGGAGGTCACTGGCCCAATCCCTGCTACCTGGATGTTTGCGCCCGAGTCACGGGTCACGCTGAAGCCGTGCTCTTGGAGTACGATCGATCGCAAATCAGTTACGAAACACTGCTAGATGTATTCTGGAACTGTCACGATCCTACCCAAATCAATCGCCAAGGCCCCGACAGAGGCGAACAGTACAGGTCTGTGATTTTTTATCACAATTGGGAACAAGAAAAAGCCGCTCGCGCCTCCAAACAAAAATTTCAAACTTCCGGTAAATACGACAAAGATATTGCCACCGAAATCAAACCTGCTGGTGAATTTTATATGGCAGAGGATTACCACCAGCAGTATATTGAGAAGAAGCGCCAGCCCTCTCGATAGCCGAGTTTATTTGCACCTCGAACAACAAGAATAAAATTGGTTCGTAATGATGACTTTAGTCCTCAGTATTATGAGGACTAAAGTCATCACTAAAAATCTGATAACGGTTATTTTACCGGACTAGATATCAGAATAAAGTCTCTAAAAAAAATCCCCAAACAAAAAGCGCCCCTATTTCTAGGAGCGCTTTTTGTTTATCTCAGACTAAAACTTAGCCGTTGATAGAAGGAGCAACCAAAGCAACTGGAGTTGTTTCACCAGCAGCCAAGTCGAGAGGGAAGTTGTGAGCGTTGCGCTCGTGCATTACTTCCATACCCAAGTTAGCGCGGTTGATAACATCAGCCCAAGTATTGATGACGCGACCTTGAGAGTCGATAATCGATTGGTTGAAGTTGAAACCGTTCAAGTTGAAAGCCATCGTGGAGAT
>NZ_JAUBWA010000070.1:0-38145 GCF_036702825.1 Microcoleus sp. A003_D6
TCTGACCAGTTCTTTTTCAACAATTCTCTGAAAACCTCTTGACAAAAGACTTACAGCCTTAACTTGTCACCAATGACAGGCAGGATAAATCCTGCAACGCCCTTTCATCCCCGGACTGAAGTCACGGGGTTTTCAGGGTATTCCTTATAACTAATGACTGCTGACTAATGACTGCTGACTAATGACTAATTTTGATTTTTCTGTTGCCCAAAATAAGCTTGAAACACCTCTTTTGCGATCGGGGCCGCAGCAACAGAACCGTAACCGCCATTTTCCACAACCACGGCGATCGCAATTTCCGGCTTGTCAGCAGGCCCGAAGGCCACATACAAAGAGTGATCCTGCTGTCCGATGACCTCCGAAGTCCCTGTTTTGCCCGCCGTCAGCGGAATCGAACCGTCATTCATCCCCTGTCCCGTACCCTCGGCAACCACCGCGATCAGTCCTTCCTTAATCACCTGAATCGTCGAAGGTTTCATTCCCGTCTTTACCCGTTGAGTCTGGGCTGTGCCGGTCATAGAAGTCAAAAGATGGGGCTTGACCCGATAGCCGCCGTTAGCGATCGAACTCACCATCACCGCCGCTTCCAAAGGAGTCACCAACACCAACCCCTGACCGATCGACATCGTTACCGTATCACCCGCATACCAAGGTTCTTTATACATTTTCTCCTTATCCTCCGGCGTCGGGATTTGACCGTGATCCCCGCCGCTTAGCCCCAAAAGATTCAAATCCGTATCCTTACCAATTCCCAAGCGGTGTCCCCACTTAGAAATTTGCTCCGGCCCCGTACTCATCCCCACTTGATAAAAAAACGTATTGCTGCTGAAAGCCAAGGCATCCCGAAAGCCTATGTAGCCGTAACCGCCGCTGTGTTCGTTAAAATCAATTCCCCCCACAGTAATGTAAGCCGAAGTACCGAGAATTGAGTCCGGCGAAAACTTGCCCGATTCCATGCCCGCGGCGGAAGTCACAATTTTAAAAGTGCTACCGGGGGGATAGCCTTGCATGGCCCGATTCAAAAATGAATTTTCCTGGTCTTGAAGAGTTGCCCAGTCATCCTTACTGATTTTTCGCGTAAACAGATTGGGGTCAAAAGTCGGGTGGCTGGCCATAACTAATACCCCACCGGTTTTCACGTCCAGGGCCACTACTGCCCCCCGGCGGTTCCCCAAGGCTTTTTCCGCTGCTTTTTGCATGGACAAGTCTATGGTTAGCTGCACCGCCTCGCCAGGTTTGGGCGGTGTCTCTCCCATCAGCCGCAATTCTTGATTTTGGGCATTTACCTCGATCAGCCGATCGCCCCAAACTCCCGCAATCTTCTTGTTAGAACTCGCTTCTATGCCCATCTGACCGACAATCATCCCCATCGGATATTGCGGGTGAGCTTTCAAGTCTTCTGCGGTAGCTTCGCCAATATATCCGAGAACGTGAGCCGCCAAACTGCCTTCGGGATAGTAGCGGTTCGCTTCTGGCCGCACTTCCACTCCCCGCATTTGTCCCACCTGTTCTGCTAGCGGCACAAACACCTCCGGCGGCATCGCTTGCTTGATCCGCACCGGTCTGTAGGATAGAGGATCGACCTGTTTTAATTTTTGTAAAATTTCTTGGGCCGGGATTTTAATCAGCGGACTCAACTTTTCTGCTGTCGCTTTCCACTCTTCCGGCGTTTGTTCTTTCGGCCACAAATATACCGATCGAGCTAAATTGTTTGCCGCTAGCAGCTTGCCTTTGCGATCGATAATGTGTCCGCGAGTCGCCGGCATTGGCACTAGGCGAACGCGATTGTTTTCGGCTCGTTCCCGGTTTTGCTTCCCTTGTACCAGTTGCAATTCCACCAGCCGACTAGCGTGCAGGCCCAGCAAACCGGTTGCCACTAGCATTAACACGAGGGCCCGGTGTATCGGACGCGACTGTTTTTTAGGAGTTTCCCCTAGGGTTTTGTCAGAAGAGTGAAATCCAGAGAGCGAAGAAATTTGTCGTTGCATCATTCTATAAGTAGATATCAAATCCTAGATTTTAGATTCCCGATAGTCAATTGTGAAGTATACATCATCCGACCGGCGGCGATCGGGCATTGACCGTTGGGGAAGGGGAACGCTCGATCGCGGGCTTTTGACTAATAACTAATAAGTAACTACACAAAATTAATTACAGAAAGACTCCTTGCTAGGTAAGGCTTTCACGCGAAATGTCGTGTAATTAATTCGGAACTACTACTTAACTCATGGATGACTAATCCCCCAAGCACCAAGAAATAGCAAGCAAAACCAAGGTCAGGCTCAGCCAATTAGGGAAGTGGAGCCAGCCCGATAGATCCATAGGTAACAATACCAAAACCTGTGTCAATAGGGAACCGATCGCCAACAGCAAGGCAAGAAGTATCAAATCGATCATCTAGACAGCGTATAATTTCGGATACGAGCCGACCGCGTGTGGCAGAACTCGGAGTGGCACGAGCGATCGCGATCGCACAGGTATTGTCCTGATAGAAATAAGGAACAGAAGCCACAAGGCTTTGAACTAATTTTCAAAAAATTATTCTTCCTCCAGAGAGCAGATTCTTGGGGCTGCGATGGGTAAATTCTGAGTTGTGATTTTAAGTTGTGACAGAGAAGTATTGCCATGTTGTTTAATCCGCGAGCCTATTTCAAAAACGGTGCGCTCTTGGCTGCGATCGCGGCGATCGCAGCCCTACCAGTTTTAGCAGAAACAGCCAATTTCGGCACCTTAACTTTATCGCCAGGTTTTGGAGCCCCAACAGCAGTTTTGAGAGGTTCCACAGGCGGCTCGTACTCTCTATCTGCCATTGCCAACGCCGATCGGCACAAAAACAAATGTTTGGGTTTTGCCACTCCAACTCCCGACCACATCATAGTCTTGCAGCAAAAGTTTTCAAAACTCACAATCAAAGTCAACAGCGGAGGCAAGGACACAACCTTACTCGTAAAAGGCCCCGGTAATACGGTGCGCTGCGGAGACGATGCAGGACAGAATAAAGATGCTGGCATTGTTGATTCAGACTGGCAAGCAGGCTCTTACAGGATTTGGGTCGGTACTCTCGAACCCGGAGTCAAGTCTAACTATACGATCTCACTACAGGAATAAGCTGCCCCCCGTCTCCCCCTCTCCCAATCTCCCACTCCCCCACTCTCCCCCACTCTCCCCCCCAATCTCCCGATCGGTCGCTCACTTCCCCCATCCAGTAAAATGTAAAATTGAAAGTGGCGTGTTTAACCAAAATTGGTAAATCCGAAAGTGCTAAAGACCCTTAGAGCTGACTTCAGTATAATTTTCGATCGCGACCCTGCCGCTCGCAACTGGCTGGAAGTTTTATTTTGTTACCCCGGTCTTCAGGCCCTAGTGCTGCACCGCCTCGCACACTGGCTTTACGTGCTGGGACTTCCCTTCATCCCCCGCTTGATTTCCCACATTGCTCGCTTTTTGACCGGAATTGAAATTCACCCAGGGGCAACGATCGGCAAAAGCGTATTCATCGACCACGGAATGGGGGTTGTAATCGGCGAAACAGCGATTATCGGCGATTTTGCCCTAATTTACCAAGGTGTCACCCTCGGCGGCACAGGCAAAGAAAGCGGCAAACGTCACCCTACCGTCGGCGAAAATGTAGTTGTCGGTGCCGGCGCCAAGGTACTCGGCAATCTGCTAATTGGCAACAACGTTCGCATCGGCGCCGGTTCCGTCGTCCTCAGAGACGTACCATCTGACTGCACGGTGGTAGGGATTCCCGGCCGCATAGTCTACCGGTCGGGAGTGCGCGTCAATCCCCTAGAACACGGCTGCTTGCCGGATTCGGAAGCTGTGGTAATTCGCTCTTTGCTCGATCGCATCGAGTCCCTCGAACAGCAAGTAAAAAGTTTAGTCAACCAACCATCTGTCTCCTTAACTTCTGTTTCCAATTCCCACAATTTCCACTCAGTATCAGAAGCTTTAAACCAAGCCAGCAATGTAGCCTTAGCCGAAAAAACACAGCTAGTTACAACCCCTAGCTGCAAGTTAAAAGATAAAGCAATTCAAGAATTTTTCAACGGCAGCGGCATCTAAAATTTGAATTAGTCATTGGGCATTGGGCATTGGGCATTGGGCATTGGGCATTGGTCATTGGGCATTGGGCATTGGGCATTGGAACTGACAACAAATAACCAATGACTACTGACTACTGACTACTGACTACTGACTACTGACTGCTGACTTCTTTTTCACGGATTGACCGATCGCACAAACCAATTTCCCTCCCCGTCGCGCCCGTAAAGCGATCGGTTCTGCGGTTCCCCCCGCAACTCCAAAAAATCCACCGTTTCCGGTTCCAACAACAGCAAGCAAAAATTAGGCAGCGGCTCGATCGCATCTGGGGAAGCAGAATCAAAAGCACCAGCCTCCGCTTTGTCTTCCCCCGGATTCGGCCAAGCAAACTGCGATCTAGCCGCCTCAGAAAGCTCCTGCCAAGCTGTGCGGCGCGATGAGCGCAACTCTGCCTCTGAATAATCGGCCCCTACCAAAACTAGCTTTCCAGCAATCCGAAATTGTTCGCGAGTTTTGGGAAAATACCAGCAAATTTCCCCCCAAGGATAGAGGTTAATTTCCTCTGCCTTTTGACTGCGAATATCTGTAATAAACTTTAAATGGTTGGCGTCTGCTAAAAAGCCTCTAAACACCACAGTGCGGTTGGCCGGACGCCCGTCCGCCCGAACAGTTGCCAATTGCAAGTAGCGGGAAAAAGCAAGACTGCGGTTGCGGTGGAGGGCGCGAGCTAAGGGCGATCGCCAAAGTGCTAAACACATAATTAATCTTCTATCATATTAGTCAGTAGTCATTAGTCATTAGTCATTAGTCATTAGTCATTAGTCATTAGTCATTAGTCATTGAAAATTGGGAATTGGGAAAAAGGAAAAAGGAAAAAAGGGAATTGGGGATTGGGTAAGGTGCACGCTGAGCAACCTACTACTGACTGCTGACTGCTGACTGCTGACTAATGACTCTTCTTTCTGCTATTGGTAATTTTATGTCAAATTCACTCTCAAAACTCAAAACTATTGAAACTCCCCACAGTGGCTACCACTGGGACGGCAGTTCCCGGCGCTTTTTTGAAGGCTGGTACTATCGAATAACATTACCGATTCACGGACAATCCTTTGCATTCATGTATTCCATCGAAGACCCCAGAGGCGGTCAACCTTACAGCGGCGGTGCAGCTCAAATTCTCGGCCCGAAAGATAGCTATTTGTGCCGCACATTCCCCGATGTAAATAAGTTTTGGGCACACCGAGAAAGCTTGGGTTTCGGACATTGGGGGAAAACAGATTTACAAATTAAACCAGAATATTTAGAGCCTCAAGTATTCGACAGCCGCGTCGAAGAAGGCTATCAAGCTACTGCTACTTTGAATCAAGGTTATCTGCACGATCCGGGAAGCGGCAGCCGCTGTTTTTGGCAGTACGAAATCAAACCTGTTTACGGCTGGGGAAACTCCGATCGACTCCAGAAATCCACGGCGGGAATGCTATCTTTTCTGCCCGTATTTGAACCCGGATGGCAAATTTTAATGGCTCACGGTTTAGCCACAGGCTGGATCGATTGGAACGGCGAACGCTATGAATTTAAAGATGCTCCCGCTTACAGCGAAAAAAACTGGGGCGGTGCTTTTCCGCAAAAGTGGTTTTGGATTAATTGCAATTGTTTTCAAGGCGAAAGCGATTTAGCTTTAACTGCTGGCGGCGGCAAGCGGAGCGTGCTGTGGTGGATGGAATCGGTGGCAATGATTTGTCTGCATTACAGAGGCAAATTTTACGAATTTGTGCCTTGGAATTCGCAAGTTAGTTGGAATATTGAACCTTGGGGAAGCTGGAAAATGCAGGCTAAAAATAGTCAGTTTGAAGTTGAGTTGATTGGGACTGCGAAGACTTCTGGTACTTATGTACGAACTCCTACCGAAAAAGGCATGGCTTTTTGCTGCCGGGATACGACGCACGGCGAATTGCGCTTGCAACTGCGAGAATTGTTGGGGGGAAATGTTGAAAAAAATGGCAAGCAGCGTTCTCGAATTATCTTAGAGGCTCAAAGTTCTTTATCAGGTTTGGAAGTTGGGGGCGGGCCTTGGGATGAAACTTGGCGATCGAATTAAGTGATTAGTCAGTTAACAGTAGTCAGAACACTTTGAGATTAAGTAGCGACAAACAATCGATCGAACTTTCGGGCCTTCTACAAACTTTTCAAGTAGACTCTAGCGGAGCCATTGTCAGTCCAGCACGGCTCAACTGCATATGATAAAGTTCTGCTTGCTCTTGCGGGCCTACCCAGACGGTGGCTTGGCCTTCATTGTGGATTTGGTTGGCAAGTTTCCAAGCTCGATCGCTCGTCATTCCTGGAATGTATTTCGTCAAACATTCCACAACGTGCTGAAATGTATTGAAATCGTCGTTGAGGACTATTACCCGATAGTTGGGATAAGGTTTGCGGGTAACTTGACTCGATCGAACGGGTGCTATGGTTGGTGAAGAGGTCATCGCGCGAACAGCCACTGAAACTACAAAATTCGTAAAAGAGTTACCGATCGCACTATAACACAATTTCAGAAATTTTTAACCGCTACTTGGCAGTTCTATCTCCTTCGGGGCATATTTTTACCCCTGAGTCCTGCGTTGCACCGCGCCCGTCAATCGATTTTAGATTTGAGATTTGAGATTTTAGATTGACCCCACGGATAAATTCGGGGGCTTGAGGATTTTTGATTTTTGATTTTTGATTTTTGATTGATTCCACGGATAAATCCGGGGCTTGTACCATCAAGAAATTCTCGGTCAAACTCAAGTGAATACTCATCTCAAAAAAGACTTTAGCCCTCACTGCGAACCTATGAAGTTTGTAGTGAGGACTAAAGTCCTCAAACTCAGATACTACTAAGCCGCAGCCAAATTTTTGGCCGCAAACTCCCAGTTAGCCAAATTATCCAAGAAATTAGCAATGTAGTCGGGACGGCGGTTTTGGAAATCCAAATAGTAAGCGTGTTCCCACACATCCAAAGTCAGCAACGGGATTTGGCCGTGTGCTACCGGGGTGTCGGCGTTGGCAGTTTTGGTAACTTTCAAAGTGCCGTTGTCTAAAACCAGCCAAGCCCAGCCGCTACCGAACTGAGTTGTCGCAGCAGTCTTGAATTCTTCTTTGAATTTGTCGAAGCTGCCGAAGTCGGCATTGATTTTCTCAGCTAAAGCTCCTGTCGGAGCGCCGCCGCCATTTGGTGCAAGGGAATTCCAAAAGAAATTGTGGTTCCAAACTTGACCTGCATTGTTAAAAATGCCTGCTTTGGATGGGTCTTTAGCAGATTCCTTGACAATTTCTTCGAGGGATTTGCTGGCTAGTTCAGTGCCTTCAATCAGTTTGTTGAGGTTGGTCACGTAAGCAGCGTGGTGCTTGTCGTGATGGAACGAAAACGTGTTTGCCGACATATGATCTGACTCTAGCGCGTCAGCGGGGAAGGGTAATGGTGCGAGTTCAAATGCCATTGTGTTCAATCCTCTCTGGATGACTTTTGGTTTTTGGGTTAACTTTCCGGCTTTTGTACGATCGAAGCCGAGAGTCGCTAGCTTGAGTTTATCAAGCTGCGGTAAATAATTCTTTACAATTTTCATATTTTATAGCAATTGCAGCATTTTAGGATTTTGACCTTCATCAGCCAGGGTACAAGCCCCCGGATTCATCCGTGCAGAAATAAAAAATATAGTATCCGATAACCAGCCCCCGGATTCATCCGTGAGGTCGCTTTCTTCAATTATCCCATTCTTCAATCTAAAATCTAAAATCTAAAATCTAAAATCGATTAACTTCTGCTTTTCACCAGTCAAATCTACTAATAGCAGGTCTGAATTAGCACAAACTTTGGCAAAATGTCAACCCACCTGCGCGGTAAATAAAAGTTTGTGGGAAATTGTCAACAGAGGGAAGTTTTATGATGGCTATAAATAAATTAAACCAGTTTTTTGTCAAAGATAAGCTAACTTTAACTTAAGCTGTAAGCAAGTCAAACATATTGCAGGAGCCATCTATGCAAAACCGTTCAAATAACCAGATTAATCACCCCCCCCAATGGTTGAATCTGAAACTAATAGTCAGCGCTCTCGAAACAGTTCAAGACTTAATTGTAATTTCTTTGTGTATCGGTTTGTTCTGTTTCATGGTGATCGAACTGCGAGAAATGTTTTTCTCGCTGCTGCCTCCTTTGAATTTTCAGCAAGTGACGGCAGACATTCTATTTTTATTAGTTTTGGTGGAATTATTTCGGTTGCTAATTATTTACTTGCAGGAGCAGCGCGTTTCGATAGGCGTGGCTGTGGAAGTTTGTATAGTATCTGTTTTGCGAGAAGTTATCGTGCGGGGAGTGCTGGAAACTCCCTGGGTTCAAATATTATCAACAGGCGCATTTTTGCTAGTTTTGGGAGTGTTGTTGGTAGTCCGAGTTTGGTTGCCGCCAACCTTCGAGGGAATTGACCCGGAACGCCGCCTTGCTAACAGAAATAGAAAATTTTTCGAGCCGGAATCTTCTTCCGAACCTGTTGCAATCAATAGCCAGTTTAATTCTCATTGAGTAGGGCGGGACAGGCGATTTTAAATTTTAGATTTACTCTTATATTGCTTGTCACGTTACCAGTCATCATTTCCCGTAAAACTGAGATGTTGAATCATTGTCAAGAACGGGCAAGATGCCCGTTCCACAAAGAGTAGATTTTCTCGTAGGGTTGGCAGGAGAACCCACCCAAAAAAGGATTATTGAGAATGGTGCAAGATGTGAGGTCAAATCAACTTGATAACGGTTGCAGTGAAGCCTAAAATCCTCTGAAAATTCAGAGGAATGTAGTCTTAACTACAAAGACAAGCTTCATCAATCATTCCCAATTATTCAAATCTAAAATCTAAAATCTAAAATCTAAAATGGTATTACCTGTCAACTGTCAACTGTCAACTGTCAACTGTCAACTGTCAACTGAACCGTTAGCCTGCAATTCTCCCAAACGAGCCAAAACTTCTTTCGAGTGAATCGCCGGATTAATCTTGACAAAAGTTTCCCGCAAAACGCCTTCAGGGTCAATAATAAAACTGTGCCGCGCCGAGATAAAACTCATCCAAGAACCGTAAGCTTTACTGACTTTCCCATCGGTATCGGCTAACAGCGGAAATTTCAAACCTTCCGAATCGCAAAATTCCGCGTGGGAGTTGACATCATCAGCGCTAATGCCGATAATTTGAGTATTCTTTGCCAAGTATTTCGGCAAGTCTTGCTGAAATCGACGCGCTTCGATCGTACAACCCGATGTAAAGTCTTTCGGATAGAAATAGACTACCAGCCACTTACCGCGAAAATCGGACAGGGAAACTTGTCCGTCGCCGCTGTTTGTCGGCAAACTAAAATCCGGTGCGGCTTCATTCACTGCCGGAAGCTTGCCGCCGAGGGCAAATGCAGGTGCGGCAAAATTGAAACTCAGAAAGACTAGACAAATTGCCAATAAAGTGCTACAAAACTTGCGACGGGATATCATAAAAATAGAAGTAGAACTGTACTTAACACAAGTTTACTGTTTTCTGATTAAATAGGTAGGGGCAATTCGCGGATTGCTTCTAAAACCCAAATATCACTCACTCCAATAGCAATTTACCCATGAGCGCTGCACTCCCGTTAACAGGCAAAGTTACAGTAGTCCAGGTAATTAACGGTCAACCCGTTACGATCGAAGTAGACGGCACTAATGCCCCGATTACTGGGGGAAATTTTGTTGACTTAGTTGAACGCGACACTTACGACGGGGTGATGTTTCACCGAGTTGTGCGCCAGCCAGATCCTTTTGTGGTGCAAGGAGGCGATCCGCGCAGCAAAGATACTACAATTCCAGCAAGTCAATTGGGAACGGGGAGTTTTATTGACCCGGATACCAATCAGGCGCGTTTTATTCCTTTGGAAATTAAGCCGCAAGGGGCCGCGCAACCTGTTTACAACCAAGTTGTCACCCAGACGCCGCAGTTGCAGCACACTCGCGGGGCTGTAGCAATGGCTCGTTCTACAGCTTTGGATTCGGCTTCTTCGCAGTTTTATTTTGCTTTGGATGCTTTGCCGTTTTTGGATGGCAATTATGCTGTTTTTGGCAACGTTACTCAAGGTTTTGATACGGTTAACGCGGTGCAGCAGGGCGATCGCATTTCTAGCGCCAAAGTCGTTCAAGGAATCGTCCCCAGTCGGGTTTCCAGCATCATTAGCGATGCTACTTTGCTGAACAATTTTGTTAATAATACTAATCTCGTAAATCTGCCTTTGCGATCGCTCAGATTGCAAAACACCACCAACAACTATCAAGTCACTTCCCAAGACTCTCAACAAAATCCCAGCGGTGTACTGGGAGGTTCAGGAGGCGATCGCATCGTCGGTTCCCCAACTAATGATGCCATTAACGGCAGCCAAGGCAATGATACCCTCGCGGGGGAAGTCGGCGACGACTTTTTGCGAGGCGGCAAAGGTAACGACTCCATTAGCGGCGGTGTTGGGAACGATATTCTGATTGGCAATTTCGGCGACGATATTCTCAACGGCGAGGCTGGTAACGACTTTTTGCGAGGCGGTCAAGGGGATGATATCTTAATTGGTGGTGATGGCGATGATATTTTGATTGGAGATACAGGCAACAATACTCTCACAGGAGGTAGCGGTGCAGATACTTTTGTTTTGCTCGGAGTAGATCCTGCTTCTCTTCCTTTCATTATCCTGCTCCCGACAAGTCATACAATAGTTGATTTTAGACCGCAGGAAGGCGATCGCATTGCTTTGACAGGAAATTTATCCGATACTACATTCACTCAATCTGGAAGCAATACTGTAATTAACTTGGCAGGGGCTTCTACTGTTGTGCAAAATGCTACTGTCGCCTCTGTTCAAAATGCAGTTTTTGCAATTCCTTTATCTACGATTCCTCGTCCTAACGATCTACCAACTGGGGATGCAGCCTTGAGAATTGGCTAACTTTAACTATAGGTGTAGGGTGCTTGTGGCGCACCTTACAAATTCCCCAATTTCCAATTCTCAATTTCCCAAATAAACTAATACCATAGCTTTCTAATTTTAGAAACCGCATCTCGATAATAATCCATTCTCCCCTGCTGCTTAAAAAGCCCTGCCGCCTTCTGAAGATCCTCAAATGCTCCCTGAACCTCTCTCAATTTATATCTAGTAACTCCTCGTTTGAAGTAAGCTTTAGCAAAATCGGGATCGAGACGAATTGCTGACTCAAAATCAGCTAATGCTGCCAGGGAATTTTCCATTTGCAGGCGGATTGCGCCTCGGTTAAAGTAAGCTTGAGCTAAATTGGGGTTGAGCAGCAGTGCGGAGTTGTAATCCGCGATCGCCGCAGTATAATCTTTTAAACGAGTCAGCATAAACGCGCGATTGGTGTAATACTTGGCTCGGTAAGGATTGAGTTCGATAGCGGTAGTTAAATCTTCAACGGCAGGCTCTTTGTAGCCTAATTTGTAGCGGGCCATACCTCGATCGTTGTAAGCTGACGCGAAGTGCGGATTAATCTTAATTGTGGCAGTAAAATTTTTAATTGCACCGTGCCAGTCTTGTTTTTCGAGATTTTTTAAACCCAGAGTGTAAAACTTTTTGGTACTAACTTTTAAATTTGCCTTTTGTCGGGATTCAGCTTGCTCGCCCCCAAATACTTGGCCTGCAATATTAGCGAATCCCAAAGATTCGATCGACTGAACAATAGTGGTGACAACTAATTGGCTCGGGAGAATGGGGATAGTAGGCATGAGAGGGCAAATGTTTAACTGTATGCTCTAATTTTCCTCGATATTTAAGCTACTGGCAGTGATATCCGTGCTCTCAGAAACGTGATAAGTTTGATAAGAATTGGTGATGCTTGGGGCTTGACTTGTGTGAGGGGAGTTGGCCTTAGTCAGTGATGCCGATCGCAATTAGGGAGAATTGCGTCTAGAACCCCCTAAATCTCGGATTTTCAGGCTGGCTGGGCGGTTCCTTTCTTTCTATGTTCAGAAGTTCCTACCTGGATTGTTTGGAGGGATGCCCCTACAGTGTCGATCGCAACTGCCCGCCGCAAGTATTAATTTGTAGCGATATTCGATCGGGATTTGCCGATCGAACACGGGCGACCATCTTATACCCGGTTTTTACGAAAAATATTAGTTTGGCAGCTAGGCATTTGTGAAGCAACCGGCTTTCTAGCTCAAAGCGCGTCTAAGACTGTCTCAGTTAAGTTTGTGCCTGCGCCAACCCCCGATTCACATTTAACTAATATTTTTGAGTAAGATTGCTGACGAAAGTTGCAGATTATTTGCTATGCTTTGATGATACGTCAATAATTTATGGCGCAAATTAGTGTCAATGAAAAAAGTTATGAGGTTGAAAACTTTCTTCGTCGCAGTGTGGGCGATCGTCCTGTTCGCTCTCTACTTAACTCCTCCTGTGATGGCCGCGAATGCGGAGGATTTGAGTCAGCTATTAAAAGATAATTGGTGCGTCAGCTTTTTGTGGAAGCAGTGCGATTTGAGCGCTGTCGATTTGCGGGGAGCTAATCTCCAAGAAGCCAACTTGAGCGGCGCAAATTTGTCCGGCGCCAACTTGTCGGGTGCTAATTTAAAAGATGCTGACTTTTCTGACGCAGACCTCAGCGGCGCTAATTTAGCAAATGCTGATATTTTGGGAACCAATCTAAGTCGTGCAAATTTGACGGAAGCTAATTTGAACGGCACGAAATTGTGGGATGCTAATCTGACTTTGGCAAATCTCCGTCGCGCCAATTTACAAGATGCTAATTTGTTAGATTCTCGACTTTGGGGAAGCAATCTCACCGAAGCTAATTTAACTGATGCGACGCTGCACGGTGCGGACTTGCAATATGCTAATTTGGCAGACACTAATTTGACAGGTGCTGACTTGCACAGCTTCTTTTTCCGAGGTTCCAAACAAGTCACAAATTTGAGCAATGCTAATTTAGAAGGCGCTAATTTAACGGGAGCTAATTTCAGAGGCGCGGTGCTTGCAGGGGCAATAATGCCGGACGGCTCTATTAATGAAGAAATTGGCTTTAATTTAAAGTAAAGTCAATCTGAATAATGTCAGTAACAGCCTTCCCGGCCTGTTTCAGAATGTATGAGTTTTCTGGTGGAATAAAGCCAAAAACCCGTTGCCAACAGCTTGTTGAGCATGGTGTCAAGATATCAATTCAAACCAGGGTGCGATCGACCTTTCAACTCCCAACCTGTCAATTTTACTAAAATATCTCTCAAATCTCAAACCGAACCGGCGTGCATCTGTTACAATTTGAAATAGAGCCTGAACTCACCTGCCTAGAGATACAAGCCCCCGACTTAAGTCATGAAAATAAAAAAATTAGATATTTAGTTTAAGCTCCCACATTCATCTTTAGAGTCAATTCTTTAATCTAAAATCGACTGTGGAGTCAAATCTAAAATCTAAAATCTAAAATCTAAAATCTAAAATCGACCGATGGAAACCCTGCAAACCCAACTTTACGAACTCGCACAATTTGCTAATAATTTGGTAAACACTCAACTGACAAACCTGAGTTTTGTCAGCGTCGGGGTCATTTTTATGGCGGGGTTGCTAACGAGCTTAACGCCCTGTATGCTTTCAATGTTGCCGATCACGATCGGCTACATCGGCGGATACGAAGCAAAAAGCCGCCTGCAAGCAGCAGCCCAGTCGGCGTGGTTTTCCCTGGGATTGGCTACCACCCTTGCGGGTTTGGGCATTGTAGCATCATTTGCAGGACAAGTTTACGGTAAAATTGGCTTGGGTTTGCCGATCGTTGTCAGCATTATCGCTATTTTAATGGGGCTGAATTTACTCGAAGCTTTACCCTTGCAAATGCCGTCTTTCGACGCTGTAGGGTGGGTGCCGAAAGATTTGCCGGCCGGTGTGCGATCGTACTTATTGGGATTAACTTTTGGTTTAGTAGCGTCTCCGTGCAGCACGCCAGTTTTAGCTACACTCTTAGCTTGGGTTTCCAAAACCGGAGATACAGTTTTAGGTGGTGTGTTGCTGCTGTTTTACGCTGCTGGCTACGTCGCTCCGCTGATTCTAGCAGGTACTTTTACCGCCAGCATTAAAAAGTTGTTAGAATTGCGTAGGTGGTCGAGTTGGATTACGCCAGTCAGTGGCGTTTTATTAGTAGGATTTGGCGTTTTCTCGCTGCTTTCTCGCATACTTCCCGCGTAAGTTTAGTAGTAAGAACTTCAGTCTTTATTTAAAGATATAGCAATCTCTACTGAATGCGTGAATTAAGTTTTTCTTAACGAACCGCGAAGACGCGAAGAACACGAAGGAAGGAAGAAAGAAAGAAAGAAAGAAAGAAAGAAAGAAAGAAAGAAAGAAAGAAAGAAAGAAAAGAGAAAGAAGTCAAAATTGATTGAGACTTTTTCAATAAAAATAATAATATTTAGTTCATCTTTTGTTTTCCCCTCCTTTTTCTTTCTTCTCCCTTGTGCCATCCGTTACATCCGTTACAAAATCCGTTGCCGAACTTCCTTCCATCCATTACATCTGTTACAAAATCCGTTCTCGAACTTCCTTCATAATTACCCATGACATCAAAAGAAGTATTTCTATCTAAACTATCCGACTGGGCGACTGCGCCTCAAAGGTTTTTCAAGCGAGAAGTCTTGCCGGTGCTCGCAGATTTGCGGCTGGCAATTATCTTGCTGCTGACGATCGCACTTTTCAGCATTTCCGGCACCGTCATCGAACAAGGCCAATCCGTAGAGTTTTACCAATCCAACTATCCAGAACACCCAGCCCTTTTCGGTTTCTTAACTTGGAAAGTTGTGATCATTGCAGGACTAGACCACGTTTACCGCACTTGGTGGTTTTTGTCAATCCTAATTTTGTTCGGCAGCAGCTTGACAGCTTGTACATTTACCAGACAATTTCCCGCATTAAAATCCGCCCGCCGCTGGAAATTTTATGAAGAACCGAAGCAGTTTGAAAAATTAGCTCTCAGTGCGGAATTAGAAACAGTTGCTTTAAGTTCGTTAGAACCACTTTTGCAGCAAAAAAACTACCGCATATTTCGAGAAGGCGAAAAAGTTTATGCTCGCAAAGGCATAATTGGCAAAATTGGGCCGATTATTGTTCACGCCAGTATGCTAATTATTTTAGCTGGGTCGATGTGGGGCGCGATGACGGGATTTCTCGGTCAAGAAATGGTTCCCAGCGGCGAAACATTTCAGGTGCAGAATATCATGGATGCAGGGCCTTGGGCCCGGCCGCAAATACCGAAGGATTGGTCGATGCGAGTTAATCGGTTCTGGATCGATTATAGTCCGAGCGGTGCGATCGACCAATTTTACTCTGACTTATCAGTTTTGGACAAAACAGGCCAAGAGGTCGATCGTAAAACCATTCACGTTAACCAGCCTCTAAGATACCGGGGAGTCACTTTTTATCAAGCAGATTGGGCAATAGCCGCCGTGCGAGTTCGCCTCAACAAAAGCCCGGTTTTGCAACTGCCAATGGCTCAGTTAGACACCCAAGGTAAAGGTCGAATTTGGGGTGCTTGGATTCCGACAAAACCAGATTTGAGTGCGGGAGTTTCTCTGCTAGCAAAAGACTTGCAAGGCACCATGTTAGTGTACGGTACGGATGGTAAATTGTTAACTACAGTTCGCGCCGGCACCGCAGTTGAAGTTAACGGAGTGATGCTGGCAATTGACGAAGTTGTAGGCAGTACGGGATTGCAAATTAAAGCCGATCCGGGAATTCCGATCGTTTATACTGGCTTCGGGTTGCTAATGCTCAGCGTGCTGATGAGCTATCTGTCTCACTCGCAGATTTGGGCTTTGGAAAAAAACGGCAAACTATACGTCGGCGGACGCACAAATCGCGCTCAGGTGACTTTTGAAAGAGAAGTTGTGGAGATTTTGGACAAGTTGGCCGAATCGAAAACAGCCGAGGAAAAAAGTGCGATTACCGAGACTTCTCTAGCTAATCAAAACTAATGATATGGTGGGCATTGCCCACCTTACAAATTATGCTACTGAGAAAGGCTATATAGTGAAATTATGACACACCGATCGCCGAGGCGTAGCTTTGTGTTATGCATCCTACAAGGCTAATTTATTTTTTCCAACTCGAAATCGAATTTCTGTAACTCTTTATGATAATCCCTCAAATACATTTGCACTAAGTTTTTTCTCGCTGCTTTGTCCCAACTTTTTAAGCCACGATCGGAAAATGGTAAAACAAGGTTATGGGTAATTGCTGCCAAGTTTTGAAATTGCTGACTCAGATCTCTACATTCTATAGGTGCTGAACCTATATCAGTTGCCTCAAAATAAAGTTTTGTGACTTTTGACTCAAAATTTGACATCAAACTCATGTATCTTGCCTCATCTATTTCTCCTGAGTTATATTGATTGATTCCATTTTCGATCTGAGTGACTATCTCCATAATTGGCTCTGCAAGTTTCATCATTAAATCTAAGAATTTTTCCTTCGGTAACTCATACAATCTGCTTATCCTAGATCTTTCTTGACAGTCTTCATTCCATTTTACAACTATATCTCCATCAATTGTTTCTCCATCTAGCTGTATGGGGGCAAATTCAGGAGATAAATTTTTACTAATCCATTGAGTCATGCAAATCCAATTTGCTCTGTTGTGGTAATCTTCTGGCGACAAATACAAATAAAGCCAAATTACGTGAGCTTCTTTGTTTTGCCATCGTTTTTCAAGTTGTTTGTTTTTATAATATTCTCTGTTTTTTAATCTATTAGTAACGTCTTTGATGACTTGAATAATATCATCCTTCGTGAATTCTCGGTTCAAAAGTATCTTCGCAGAATATCTTTTTGCCTGAAAATGACTCACATCTTGTAAAGATAATTCCGTATATTCACGGGCAGAAATTATTTTTTGGCTCAACTTTTTGAGTTGTTCGAGAGCATGAGAGTTGACTTGTCGATCCAGCGGTATTAATAATTTCCACTTTTTTTCAGTTCTTTCAACAGTATTATTGTTGACAGCTTGCCAATAGGCAGTATTCTCACTGTCTTTATACAAGACAACAATCACAGGTAGAGAGTGATTTTGCCAATATTCTAAATGCTCATTATTGCCGCGAAAAATGATATTTTTCCCCTTCTTTTCTTTAAACCAGCTATCTCCTGATTTGATTTGCAAGGCAATTAACTTTCCAGTTGCCTGACCATTTTCAATAAATTCAACATGGGCATCGATCCCATAATCTTCTATCGGTTGTTCGCGAAAAATACAGCCTAATCTTTCAAAAATTAGTTGTGTGCCAGCTATACCAATTCTTCCAGTTCTAGAGCTTGGATGAGATTGCATTGTTCTAACTTTAAATCGCTTCTACAAGACTTATTTTAGCCCGCTCGGATGATATGGTGGGCAAGTGACACGCTCTAGCTCAACTTAATTCTCTCAAAGCTAACGCTGCCCACCCTACGATAGCGAACAAAAAACGCGGTTTCTGTGAGTGAGGTTAAAAATTCTAATTTGATTGGGCTATACCTGCTACTTCTGATGCCGCACCTCAATCACCGTGTGGACGTTGCCCCTCGGCGAAAAATCGCCCTTCACCGTCGCTTCCAGCGGCGAACAAGCTGCGACAAAATCGTCTAAAATTTGATTGATCGATTCTTCGTGAGAAATGTAGCGATCGCGATAACTGTTAATATACAGTTTCAGCGCCTTTAACTCCACCACCCGTTCGTCCGGCACGTAAGTAACGTGAATTGTCGCAAAATCGGGATAGCCAGAAAACGGACACTTGCAAGTAAACTCCGGTAAAGTAATGTTAACGAAGTAGCGCCGCCCGACTCGCGGATTCGGGAAAGTAATTAACTCCCCTTCCAAAATCTGGCGTTCGCCGTATTTCATTTCCTCGGTAGTTGACTTTTGCGACATACTTTGTTCTGTTGAGTAGTTGTTCATAGCGATCGACTGAAAACTTCTAACATTTAATTAAATTGACCATTAATATCTTTAACAAATATTTTGACGAATTGTGTGGCGATCGATCTAATTGCAAATACTCTCAAGCTAAACTTAAAAAAGTTCACCCTCGCCATCTACAATTATGCAAAATACTACCTTATCTGACAATACATCCCCTGAAAACTCAAATAGTTACTCTCCATCGGTACCGATTTCCCTTTATCGAGAAGTCACGGCAGAATTGCAAGCCGCCCAAGCGATGCTCGACTCGCTCAAAACCCACAACCAGCAATTAGTCCAACAAAATCAACAACTGCGGCGAGAAGTAGAAACAGTAGTTCAAGTATCCCAACAGCTACAGCAAGTAGTCAACTCGGCTCAGAGCGTCACCCAGACAGGGATACCTCAAATGCCTTCTGTCAAATTCAATTTCAGCGCTGAACCTGGCCCAAAAGCACCTGCAACTTCGCAGACTAACTCCAACGTACCTCCAGCAACCCCCGCCCTTCAGACAGTGGCTTTCCCCTTCCCCCTACCGGAAGCGGAGCCAACAGCCCTCCCGATGCCCGAGACACTTCCGGTAAAATTATTTACAGAAATACCCGAAACTCCTTACCGCGTGCGCTCTCAACCCAAAAAAAACTCAGACTTAAGCGGATTGTGGTTGGCGATCGCGATTTTTCTGATTGTGATTGCCGCCTTCGGTGCAGGTTATTTAGTGGTTCGCCCTTTATTGAAGGGGAAGTAAATTGCAACAAGAATCCCACGGCCCGAGCCGTGGGATTTTAAACAAAACCTAGCATAAAATGTTCAAAGTTACGCTAATTGGCCATCATCCTCTGGCGGCACTCGTTTCTGCTAAACGAGGTGCATACTGCTCTTCACAAGCAGAACCTACGATGCCCACCCCGGGCTCGAAACCGCGCGTAAACTCAGTGAGTTTTACCTGTTTAGCTTCCAAAGCTGTCTGTAGCACCTTCATGGCCTTGTGAGGGTCGCCGGCTCCGCAGAAAAATAAGTCTGCGGCAAAATAACCGTGTTCAGGCCAAGTATGGATTGCTATATGAGACTCTGCCAAAGTAGCAGTAGCCGTCACTCCGTGAGGACTAAACTGGTGTACGCACAAATCGATGAGAGTAGCTCCTCCGGCTTCGATCGCATCGAGTATGGCGCGGCGGATACGTTCAGGATCGTTGAGCAGGTCTCCAGGAGACTGCCAAGCATCAGCGACCAGATGGGTTCCCAATTGTTTCATTCTGCGGGGTTTTACCTCTAACTCATAATGTCTCAAACCTTTTGACGATAGCATGGTGTCCAGAAATTTTCAAGTATATTTCCCAAAAAAAACAAAAATAGCGGCAAGTGCGATCGCACCGGGGTTTTTTTGAGCGCTTTGGCCCTGGCCGAGTTCCGGTTAAGTTCGATAGGAGTTCGATAAGCCCGATCGATAATTTACTGCCAAAATCCGCTTTCGGTAAAATGCGATCGAAGCCCAACTTCCTTAATTGGATCGTGGCGATGGAGAGGCTAGAAACCCGGAAGGGCCGGCACTCTTGGCACGGCCCCTACAGAAACCGGGTTTCTCGGTGTTCGGTTTTTTGAGGTTGAGCCACTTAAATTATGGCTAATCAACTCATCAATCCCGGCTGTGAGTAGCTCCATTCGGCAAAATCGCCCCGCTCAAAGCCGCTTCATTCAAATTAGCAACATTCAAGCTCGCCCCAATCAAATTAGCCTCCGACAAATTAGTTCCTGTCAAATTCGCCCCTGTCAGAGAACTCAGCAGCAAACCCGCTCCCGACAAATTGGCGTGACTCAAATTCGCCCCCCGCAAATCCGCTTCCAGCAAGCTAGCACCTGACAAATTCGCACCGCTCAAATTAGCTCCCCGCAAAGAAGCTTTGTTCAAATTCGCAGCCCTCAAATCAGCATTGTGCAGAATCAAACCATTCAAATTGGCTTTACTCAAATTAGCTCGACTCAAGTCAGCACCGCTCAAATTAGAGCCATTTAGATTAGCCGATTGCAAGTCAGCACCGCTCAAGTCAGCACCGCTCAAATTAGCAGCGCAAATAGAAGCCTCCCGCAGACTTGCTTCGCTCAAAGAAGCTCCAACCAAATTGACACCGCTGAGATTTCCGCGATTGAGATAAGCTCGAGTTAGAGTTGCTCCGCTCATGTTAGCGCCGTTCAAATCTACCTCGCTGAGAATCGCTCTAGTCAGATTTGCTCTGCTTAAATCAACCCCGCTCATAATTGCTCGGCTCAGCGTCGCCCCGCTCAAATTCGCCTCAGTTAGTTTCGAGCCGCTTAGCATACAAGCTCCTACTAAACTCGCTCCAGTCAGAACAGCTTTGCTCAAGTCAGCCTGAGACAATATTGCTCCGCTGAGATTGGCTCCGCTAAAATCTGCTCCGATCGCCACAGTTCCAGTTAAACTAGAGCTGCCGAGGTTAGCTTCAATTAATTTCGCCTTAGATAAATTAGCCCCGCTCAAGTCTGCGCCGTTTAAATTAGCTCCAATTAGTTTGCTTCTAATTAAGTTTGCGCCTTTCAAATTAGCGCTGCTCAAATTTGTTCGACTGAGATTAGCTTCACTCAAATGAGCTGCAATGAGGTTGGTTCCTCGAAAATCTCGTTCCCCGTTTCTATGTCTAGTTAAAAGTTCATCGGCACTTAAAATCTCAGTGAAATTCATAAAAAAAGTTGAGTGAGTTTCCTTAATTTCTCGATGTTCTCTGTTGTCTGAAAGTTTGTACTATCGTGTTTGCCAGTCAGTTTTTTCAACCAATACTGCCACAGTAACAAGTGTCAAAACTGCTTGATTCCTAGCATCACCTGCTAACCTAGTTATAACTTACGAAAAGAAACCGGGTTCTGGTAAAATCTGAGGTTGGCCAGCGCGGAAGTCATGAATAAACCGAGTTTCTCGCCGCGTGTAAGTCCTGTAAGTGTTATTTTGCCAGTAATTAGTTGGCGGTTGATGTTAGTTGTTAATTGTTAGTTGTATTTATACTAACTGCTAATCACTAACTATTAACTGCTAACCATTTACCAAAATACCGAGAAGTTGTCGATCGATCTTGTCAAGGTCGATCGAATATTTGGGGTATTGCTGGCGGCATCCGCGCCGCATTCTGACCCGAAAAATTGCCGATACAGGCGATCGAATTTATTAGTGCAATCAAGAAACAAGATATCGGAGCTTCAACCCCTAATGCCTTCTACATAAGTGCCTTCTACCTTCGAGTAACCCGGACAGCAGCGTCAGGCAAGCTCAGCTAGTGTCACCTCCCCCCACTGTGCTCCGTGCCAGTGAAATCCCACAGGAAGGCTGTTTTCCTCGCAGTGCTGAGCGAGTCGCAGGCGAAGCAAGCAATACGCTGCCAGTAGCCTGAGATTTCGCGAAAAAATGCGTCGCGAGCCATTGTGCTCCCGCGCTGCTGTGCTTGCTGTCAATCTTTACTCGATCCATGAGCGCTTGCGGTTCTAATTAACAGAACACCCGACACCAGACGCGCTCCCGGACATAAAAGCTGTTCCTGGGCTTCTCAAATGCTTCGCTGAGGCATTCCCAGAAAAACTGTATTTCTGTAGCAGGTCTTGCCAACGGCAATTGGGCTGCTACAGCCAACCAATGACCAGCCTAAGTCTTGCGGGAAGGCGACGACAATATTATTATTCTAATAGTTGCCGACCACCGCAGGCCGTACTCGGCGCGCGGGACGTGCTACTTCACCTGTATAAGTTAATGAAACTAGCTGTCCCATAATTAAAGATAGTCGCTCTTTGACTAACCGAGCAATATCTGCTGTAATTTATGTTATCAAATTTGATAATACTGCGGGGTTTGCAATCGAGCAGTAGTGAGTGTTACAGACTTAAAAACCGCAGCGTTTTTTTGGGATGTAAAAATTAAGGAAGCCGATCGAGCCGCCGACGCAAAGCCCAGCTCGCCAATCAAAATTAAACTTTTGACAGGTCGCTTTTTTTTAAGTTTCCAGAACAAAACAAAAGCCGGCTTTCCGAGAAAAAGCCGACTTTTGAGATAATTTTATGGGCAAGTCGCGCAAGACGCCTCGCTCGCCCGTGTTGGTTTCATCGCCCGGAACAATCCGAGTGCGCGAGTGCGACTACCCGCCGGAAGTAGAAACAATACCCAAACAAACTCTGAATTAGTGAACTACCAGACTAGAAATGCTCCGCATACAGCACTGGCTTCCTGATTCATCGGGATGTGCTTTTATCTCCCCCAAGATAAGTAGTCTTACCGTCCCTCCACAGGCGGTCGTCCTAGTTCCTAAGACCCATATTTTTTCTTGCAACACGTCCCGTTCAGCTTGGTTTTTGCATTGGGAGATAATGGTCAAGATACACCTATCATATCATTGATTCGTTATCACTCAATTTATTTTCTCACCTCACTTTCATCCCGTCACTCATCCTGTAAACAGATAGAGTGCGGGACTTCCCGTTCGCATTAGTTAAATCAGAGGGTGGCGGGTAGGGCCCTGATTGGGGTCGTAAATACCAGCCGTAGTATCAACGCCCGGAGTGCCGGGGGCGCCGTAATCAGCCCGAGCGCTATCGACACTGGGATAGTCGTAGGTGTTCCAATGCTGAATGCCTCCGCTGCTGAGAATTGTTTCAGCTTTAGCGACTTCTGCTTCGCTGCCGTCAAGGAGTACCAAATAATCTCCCCTGGCCACCCGATCGTTGTATACTTTAGCTTCCTCTTCGGGAATTCCCAAACCGACTAAAGCTCCGATCAAGCTGCCCGCAGCCGCACCCAAAGCTGTACCCGCGAGCGTAGTGGCGATCGTCGTAGCCGCAGCTCCTGCCAGCATAATCGGCCCGATTCCCGGAATTGCCACTAAGCCCAGACCCACCAACAAGCCCGTCAAACCGCCCAAAGTGCCACCTGTGAGCGCACCCTTGGTCGCCCCTTCATCAGCCTTGTTGTCCGCGCTATCGTGCACGTCAATCCCTGCGATGTCGCCTTTGGAATCAGCATCCTTAGCGATGACCGAAACCCGATCCATGTCGAAACCAGCAGTTCTAAGTTCTCCCAGCGCGTGTTCCGTCTCGCGGCGGGTGGAAAATACTCCCACCGCGCGCTTGTCGCGGGCCAAACCTCTGCGGCCGGTGTCTGCGGGCACATCGTAAATGCCCCAATCCTGAATGCCCCGCACGCTCAAAATTCCTTCGGCTGTGGCAATATCCGAATCGGTTCCTTCTATGAATACCAAATATTCTCCGCGCGAGATGCGATCGCTATAAACTTTTGCTCTTGATTCGGGAACTCCCAAACCGACCAAACCGCCGACCAAACCGCCCGCTGCTGCCCCAATTGCGCCTCCGACCACAGTATCTGCCAGTAGAGTCGCGAGCGCACCCCCCGCCATCACCGGGCCAACTCCCGGAATCGCCAGAGCCCCAATACTTCCGAGCAACCCAATCAAACCGCCCGTCACGACTCCCGCTGTCGCGCCTGCTTTTGCGCCGCCGCCCACTTTTTCGTCGGTACTCTTAGCAGCGCTAGCGCCCGCAATTTCGCTGCGATCGAGATTTTCCCCAACTACCGAAACTTTATTCATCGGAAACCCGGTACTTTGGAGTTCCGTCAGGGCTAGTTCCGTATCTCGGTAATTAGAAAATGCTCCTACAGCTCGCTTGTTTTGACCTAAAGCCATTTTTTTCTCCTTCAAAATAAACTACTTTTTCACATCCACAGAATTTATGCTCTGCTTGCTGTCAATCACATTTAGTCATTTTTTCCCAACAATTTTCATCGGTCGCTGGGAATAACCTCTGTCTCTATCTTCAGGCTGGTTTCCGACTAATTCTCAGGAATTGGCAATCGGAAAATTGGCAGACAAAATTGCGGATATTAGGCGAGTTTTGAGTTGGATTTTAGAGTGCGTGAATCTTAAACTCTTTAAATTAAAACCCCGCTACCCTAAAGAGTCCCCTAAGCGTTACGACCCGCTTTTAAAGCAATTATAAACTGCCCAACGTTCCCTCAATATTCATCCGTTAAATCCGTTACATAATCCGTTGCCGAACTTCCTTCTAATCTATGGTTGGCTGCTAGGCGATGCGGGTGCAGCGGGGGCGACAACAGCCGTAACATTCACCGTTTTGACACCCTTAATCTCTTTAGCTAGCGGCTCAATTTTAGCTAAATCAGTTTGATTTGGAACTGTGCCGCCTACGGTGACAGCCCCGTCTTTTGCCTCAACAGTTAGCTGACCTTTAGTGATGTTTACTTCCAACTTCGAGCGAACTTCACTTTTGAGGTCGCCATCGGCTCTAATTGCATCGCCGCCAGTCACATTGTTGCGCTGTTCTCTGGCCCTGATATCAGAATTTGCTTGTGCTTTGCGAATATCGCTAGTGGCGTCACCCTGAGTTTTTTGAACTGTCTCGGCTGGGGGCGGGGTGGTGGTATTTTCTGTGGTAGAATTAGGAGAATCAGCGCTAGTTTTAGCCCCTTCGGTGCAAGCAGCAGCTCCAAATAATAAAAGGCCGCTGAGGAGAATTGGTGTTAGTTTGTTCATAATATGTTAATACCCTCCGGGTAAGCTTTTGACGATCCAGACTTAGTTGACCCAGATGGATCGACACAGAATCTTTGTTTGTGCTTTGTGTGATTTAAAAATCATTATTTTAAGAATATAACTTTCACGAAGTATCTACATCGCTCCACGGGTGTAAATTTATCTATGCCGTTAGATAGAGTACAAAAAAAAAAATAAGGTCTTGAGTCAAATTTAACTTAATTTAGTTCTGAGCGTATTATTCCTCAGAAACCTGGTTGATGCCGACATTTTTGGTTGCCAAAGCCAATATTTTCGTAGAAACCAAGTTCAAGAGCGTAAATTTTCTTAATAAATTCGATCGCCATTCCCAACTAATTTTTCCCTTTTCCCTCTAACCTCAACATCCATCCGTTAAATCCGTTCAATCCCCTACACTGCTCCTTTCCGAACTTCCTGCTTCAAAACAAACGAAAAGAGTCGAGAAATTTTTGAGCGTTTTCTGGTTCAGGGGTAGTGACAACCAGCCCGTAAACGCGCGTTTCCACCAAAAAAACTTGACCTACACCTACAGGTTCAGTCGGGGAAAGCGGCTGAAACTCAAACTCTTTTCCCGGATAGCCTCCTAGGGAAATATCCCGCACCTGCAACAATTTAGCATTCGCCCCCACGACAAAGAAATCAACGGCATTATTTAAAGTAATTTTAATATTATTGTTGCTTTGCCGGAAATCTAGGTCAAAGTATTGAAGTAAATAACTTTCTTTGTTTTTTAAGACCGACCTGTATGCATGAGAGGTAATTTGAGTTGAAAAAGTTTCGGTATTCATTTTGGGAGTTCCCGGCATATCGATCGCAAACTGACCCATCGCCGAGCAAAATGGCTGCCACTCCGGCGCCTGAAGAGCGGCCCGCAGCGGGGCTGGTTGAGATGCAGCGGGACTGGCAAACTTGACAGGCGAGACAAGTAATGTAGCAGCAACTAGGAATAAATTTAGCAATTTCATTTTTATAAAAATTATATTAGCCCGATCGATCTGCGTTAGCCTAGAAATATATCCGCAAAGGGGGGATTTATGCTGAATATTATATTTACTCAACGGCGAGGCAACTCGATCGGGCAAGCTAAAACCAGTAAAACCAATAAAACCAATATACTCGCTGCTGTAAATACTTGGCTGGCTGTGTGTCTGCTGGCTGCTGTCACAGCTTGTGCAAACAGCCCCAACAGCAAGGCACTCGAAGAATCTTTAGCCGCCGATCCAAAATTACAGCAAAATCCAGTGGTTTTCTCTTCCCCACCACCAGCTACAGCCGTTGAAACAAACTCTACCGCCAAACTTCCTCCCGATTTCCCGACAGAGATTCCACTCTATCCTAATGCTCAGCTAATCGATGTTGGCGGGCCAACCGATCCGTCGCAAAAAAATGTGCGGCTGCGCTGGGAGAGCACAGATCCGGTTAATTCGGTTCAGAACTTTTACTCCACAGAGTTTGGGCGCAGCAACTGGGAAATAGTCAGCCGCCCAACCGCCGAGGGACAAGGTTCTTTAGTAGCAACCCGAGATAATTTGCGGGTAACAGTATCGCTTTCTCCTACTCAGAAAGTAGGGGGATCTACAGAATTTGCGATCGACTACAGCAAAGACAGTTCAGAAATAGCAGCCAGTCCTCAACCTAATAATTCCGAGTCTACCGCATCTCCAACACCTTCACCAACCCCATCTAATTCAGAGGTAACTACTCCAACGCCATCCGCCTCGCCAAAATCAGCAAAAGTTAGCCAACTAGATACCCAAATTCCTCAACAGTTGCGGCAGTATGTGGCAGATTTGACCGCGTTGGAAGTGCTGAAAGTGCGATCGACGGCAGAAAATGCTAATTTAGAAACTGCCAGCACTTTACCCAAACCCAACAACATTGTCACTCGCCGCGAATACGCCCGCTGGTTAGTAGCAGCCAACAATCAGATTTATGCTACCCGTCAAGCCAAACAAATTAGATTAGCAGTAGACTCTAGCGAACCGGCTTTTTCTGACGTACCCAAAACAGACCCGGATTTTTCAGCAATTCAAGGTTTAGCAGAAGCCGGTTTAATTCCGAGTGCGCTTTCAGGAGAAACTAAAGATGCGAAATTTCGCCCGGATGCACCTGTAACTCGCGAAACAATGATTCTCTGGAAAGTGCCATTAGATACTCGTCAAGTTTTGCCAACAGCTAACATTGACGGAGTGAAAGAAAAATGGGGTTTTCAAGATGCCTCTAAGATTGATTCCCAGGCCTCGCGGGCAATTTTAGCTGATTTTAACAATGGAGATTTGGCGAATATTCGCCGCGTTTTTGGTTTTACTACTCTGTTTCAGCCGAAGAAATCTGTGACTCGCGCCGAAGCTGCTGCTAGTTTATGGTATTTTGGCGTTCAAGATCAGGGATTGTCGGCTAAAGATGCCCTCGAAGCAAAGTCTCAACCTGCTCAATAGAGTTGTTGGGTGGTTAAAAGCGGTGAACAAAGCATCTACTTATCAATACCCAATAAACCGGGTTTTTTCTCTGTAACAAAACCCGGTTTCTGCGTCCAAGACTGACGAAATTTTACCAATTTTTGACCGAGCTGCGCGCGATCGCCCGCAACAAAAATTTCAGCTTGGATTTCTAGGATTTCTGTGAATATGATATCAATTCCGGTAACACCGGAATCATATAAACGCAGGACACGGCAGTGCCGTTTTCCTACCCCGATTAATTGTAGGGAAACGGCAGTGCCCTGTCCTGATTGTGGGTAATATAATTCCGATGCTACCGGATTTGATATGACTTATACTAATTCTCAAAACTCATGCAACAGTATCTGTAGTAGGGTGCGTCGCCACCCTTAAATCTTAAATAATATCCACAATCTTTGAGCGACGCACCGGTGCAGAATATTGAGCGTAAACAAACCCACACTCATTATTGTTGCAAAAATAACTAGGACGGGCAAGATGCCCATCCCACAAAATTTTTTTTCTTGTGGAATGGGCATCTTGCCCGTTCCAGAATTTGATTAAAAGGATTTTTGCAAGAGGTCTATTATTGTTGCAAGACGAGGCGAGAATTGGTATTACCCAGAAACCGAGTTTTATCTACAAAAATGTGCAGTAAAACGCGAGAGATATCGGTTAAAAACCCCGCTTCTTTAATCCCTCTGCGATCCTTCACCGTAAAAAATCCTTTCAAACACTATACATCCGCCTATACGGGATAGATTTTTTTTGCCTTAGTCTTAATTTCTGTATCCGGCCACACAACCGCTGCATTTTGCTGGCAAATTTTGTACGTATTTTAACTAACACTTTTCAAAACTCTCAGTATGATTCCGGATGCGGTAGCGACCTTAAGGATAAATGAAAAAGAGTGTTTGAGTTCTCTTGAGAGCGTTTTTCAATGTACAATATTAACCTATTTACCCCGCAAGACATAGCGAAATGCAGCTTAGTCCTGCGCCAGTTCGGTAGAAATACTGCTAGTATGGAAGCCAGCAGCCAGAAGATTGTTAAATATATTTACCAACATTTTTGCGATTCGCAAACGGGAGAAAACACCTGTGTTATGGTGCGTTTGTTCAAAACTCATCCCTACGGCGAATTAGAAGACTCATTGCAACAATCTGCCCGCTGCTTGATGAAGGGCAATTCCCCCGCCGCCGACATGAAATGCTGGACTCTGCTAGCAGCAGCAGGCACAGAACCGCAGTGGAATTCTCGGCATACAGCAGCAAAAAATCCAGCTATTCCATTAGTTAGCGCAAAATTAGTGGCTCAAATGCCGGCGATTTCGGAAATAATCGGGCAGTTCGGTTTAGACATTCCTACATTCCTCGGAATTGAGCGAGAAAGGTTCCTCCAATTAGAACCCGCAGTATTAAATATTTTTCACGTCCCAGAGGCAAAAGGCAGCCCCTTTATTCCCGAACAAGATTCCTTAATTATCCCCTACCAAGTCAAGTCTGTCTTGGGATTTGGGGGACTTCTGCGGTCGGGAAGTTTGTTTGCTGTAGTGATGTTCCTGAAAGTTAAAATTCCCGATCGCACGGCCCAAATGTTTAAACATTTGGCACTGAGTGTCAAAACAGCCCTGTCGCTTTCCGACGAAAAACTTGTATTTAATTCGTCAGAAAATGCTGTGAATTTTGTGAAAAATAACAATAGTTATGAAACCCAATTCCTGGAATATCAAGTTGCAATTCTGATTCAATTGCTGGATTTTTCGGAACAGGAAATGTTCAGGCAAGCAGCTCGTTTTCAACGGACAATTGACAAGTTGCAGCGCGAAATTGCCGATCGCAAAAACAAGGAACAAGCTTTGCAAACAAATCAAGATCAATTCACGGGCCTCCTCAATATTGCCGAAGATGCTATGGTTCGCGTCGCTGAAAATCATGGAATTCAGCGTTTCAATCAAGGCGAAGAACAGATTTAACCCAAGATATGTGTTTAGCAACCCGGTTTTTTTGAGAAACCGGGTTGCTTGGTGCTGTGTTTTTTGACTGCATTGAGAAGTGTCGAAAATTATATTATGCCGATCGCACAACGGCGATAAAATTGGTTGGTAGTGAGGACTTCAGCGGGTTCTAGATGCTAATATCGAGCCGTACCATTTATCTATTGGTATTTGCTTTCCGATCCGAAATCCTAAGTTTTCAATAACTTGTCGGGTTTCGGCGTGAGTGTGACCAGTCCACAAGTGATATTCTAAAGAAAGGTTTTGCACGAGTTGCTAAGTATCTCGATCTTCAAATAACAGCCATTCTGCGCCTTCGCAGTCTACTTTGGCTAAATCGACGCTGCCGCCAATTCGCTCGATCGCCCTTTTCAACGATACCATCGGTATGTCGCCGCTTTCGCTGACAGTCGATCGACTTTTTCCCGATACTTCCCGAATGTCGAGGACTACTTTACCATCTCGGTCTCCTACAGCTTCCATAAAATATGTAAAATTTGCGATTTGAGATTAGACCTCTTGTTGCAAAAATCCTTTCATCAATTGATGGGACGGGCCCCAGATCCCGTCCCACAAGAGTTATTTTTTATTGTGGGATGGGCCCCAGATCCCGTCCTAATTATTTTTGCAAGAGGTCTATTAAAAAGCCAGATATCGCAATAAAATTGGTAGACAAATGTCTGGAGAGAGGCTTACGACCAGGAGTAGTATTAGTAGATGCCGGGTATGGATCGACAATTTCTTGAAGCAATTAAAATTAAAAAAGTTAAAATATATAGCCGAATTAGCGAAAACCCCCTTCACACAAGAGCCTTACTAAAAATATTTTTTAATATTAGTTATTAGTCAGCAATTAGTAGTTATTAGTCAGATGACCGAAGGAAAAGGGAAGAATATCTAGTTTTGCAGTCTTGCCTGTTTATTTGCTAAGCTAGAGCTTGCGCTCTGTCATCAATAAACCTTAGATTTATGCACAGGCTATTAACTGGGAAATTGCGGGTAGACTATTTAACAATACCGATCGCCAATCTGCCAGCAAATCTATCCGGTACTAAAATTGTACAGCTTACTGACTTTCACTATGACGGGGTGCGGCTGTCGGAATGGTTGCTTGAAGAGGCGATTGCGGCGGCCAATGAAGCTGAACCAGACCTGATTTTTTTAACCGGCGATTTTATTACTTACGACCCCGCACCTATTTACGGCTTAGTGCAGCGATTGAAAAATTTGCAAAGTCGGGCGGGAATTTACGCAGTTTTGGGCAATCACGACCATTATTACCCAGGGGCAAAAAGAGAGGTTGCTAATGCTTTAAATAGCGTCGGGATTCGGGTTTTGTACAACGAAGCAATCTATCCTTTGGGGTATGAATTGGCTTTAGTTGGGTTTGCAGATTTTTGGTCGGGCGATTTTGCCCCTAAACCTGTAATGGCATCAATAAATCCTGCGATTCCTCGGATTGTATTGTCTCACAATCCTGATACTGCTGAAAAGCTGCAAAAATGGCGGATTGATTTGCAGTTTTCTGGGCACACTCACGGCGGTCAAATCGTGATTCCAGGTATCGGGCCTTTGTACGCTTGGGTCAGAAAAATTGGCTATTGGATTCCTGAACCAATACGAAAGTGGATTCCTTATCTGTCAGCTTGCGATCGAGTAGTTACTCACTGGGAATGGGCTAGCGGTTTGCATCGGGTTGGGAGTAATTTGCTGTACGTGAATCGCGGTTTGGGAACTTATGCGCCAGGGAGGCTATTTTGTCCGCCAGAGGTGACAGTAATTACTTTGGTTTGTCAAGAAGACTCGGCGGTTGAAACCGCGTTTATACAGACAAAACCCGCCTCCGCGGGTTGAAGACTGGACGGTTAAAATTAGGTTGTTTTCTTCAGTCCGCGGAGGCGGACTTAGTTTGACAAGACGCGGTTTCAACCGCCGTCCTATCTTCTCCAAAGCGATAGCCTCTGCCGTAGACTGTGTGGATTAGCACGTATTCGCCCCGGGCCTCTATTTTGCGCCGCAGCAGGCGAATTTGAGCTGCTAATACGTTGCTGCTGGGTTTTTCTGCTTCACTCCACAAATATTGGTGGATTTGTTCGTGTGTTAGCAATTGACCGGGATGGCGCATTAAGTATTCTAATAACTGACATTCTTTTTCTGATAAGTCAATTGTGCGATCGCCCCGATAAGCTAATTGATTGTCGTAGTCTAGCTGTAAGTCTGCAACTTGCAGCCGCCCGACAGCAACCTCGGCATCAAAAGTAGGAGGCCGCCGCAGCAAGGCGCGGACTCTGGCTAGCAGTTCTCGCAGTTCAAAAGGTTTGACTAAATAGTCGTCTGCACCAGCGTCGAGTCCTTGTACGCGATCGTCTACGGTATCTTTGGCGGTGAGAAATAGCACTGGCGTATTCCGTCCTTGCGATCGCAACTTCTGGCAAATTGCCAGTCCGGTTTGTTTCGGCAGCATCCAATCCAAAATTAGCAAATCGTAATTTCCCTGCATTGCTAAATTGCTGCCAGTTGCTCCGTCAAATGCCACATCAACTGTATAACCTTCGCGGCTTAAGACTCGACTCAAAGGGTCAGTTAACTCAACTTCATCATCAACTAAAAGAATCCGCATCCTGATTTCAAATTTGAGATTTTAGATTTGAGATTTTAGGTTAAGTAAACTGATTATTGCTACATTTTAAAGTGTGCAATACTTTCCGATTCGCTGTAAGCTGCGGCTACCCACTCCTGGATTGCAGGCAGTGCCAAAATCGCATCAGCATAAGCTTTTGCTTCGGAATCTAATTTGACTCCGTAAGTAACGAAACGCATGACAACGGGGGCAAACATAGCGTCAACAACTGTGAATTTTCCGAACAGCATATCGCCGCCTGTTCCGAATTTTTGGCGGCACTCGCGCCAAATGGCAAAGATGCGATCGATCTCTGCTTCGACACCGAGAGTCATTCCTTCTCCGGGATAGCGGTTGCGGCAGTCCATCGGCATATTTTCGCGCAAATTTTGGAATCCCGCGTGCATTTCGGCGCTGATGGAACGGGCGATCGCCCGTTGCGCTACATCGGCCGGCCACAAATCATTCGCAAAGCGATCGGCAATGTATTCGCAAATTGCTAAAGATTCCCACACTTTCAGGTCGCCGTCGATTAAAACTGGCACTTTTCTAGAAGGGGAATAGCGCCGAATTTCTTCATGGGTTGTCGGCCAGCCTAAAGGGATTCTCACCTCGGCAAATTCCAGTCCAGCTTGTTTCATCGCCAGCCAAGCACGCAGCGACCAAGAGGAATAATTTTTGTTACCAATAACAAGTGTCAGTTCGGTCATAGTTTAGCTGTCAGTTATTTGCGATCGCCCGTTAAATTTTAAGCTTTAGAGTTGAATAGACCTCTTGCAAAAGTCCTTTTAATCAAATTTTGGAACGGGCTCTCCGGCCCGTTCCACAAGGAAAAATGTTTTTTGTGGGATGGGCATCTTGCCGTCCTAGTTATTTTTGCAAGAGGTCTAATGCACAAAGGCGTGACACTGAATGGCGATCCTGTTCGAGGATCGTCGAGTTCTGCGCACCAGCCTCTGCAAGCATTTTACATTAACAGCCTCCTAGCGTTCCGCGTTTTTCTGCAAACTTCGATCGGGCGGCGCGATCGAACACGCTTGATTTCACATGGGATGAGAAGCCTCTGTCCCTGGGGGTTCTGGCGCGGTTAACGCTAGGTACGGCTACTGTATAGTCCATTTCCTCGTCCTCTAGACCGCCGCCTGAGAGGATTTCATCTACTGTAATTTTTTTTAGGGAATCCGGGTCTACACTGTGCAATTCTACGTCAAATTCTTGACTGTCAAACTTTCGATTGTTTTCCCTACTGACCGCCATAAAAAAAGTGAGTCTATAAAAAGTTATTAAATATAATATATACCCAAACAAAGGATCGAGCAATACCCGAAATTTATTTTTCGCTGTGAACTCTATGTGTTATTCTGAGTTTGGTAAAAGCTGTTTCTGCTTGTACCGCGATCGCCCCCTTCCCAAATTGAGCAATTTACACTCTAAAAATTGACATGATTACTGTTGCACTTCCCAAAGGCGGACTGTTAGGAGATAGCATTCGGCTGTTTAAATCGGTTGGATTAGACTTCAGTGCTTTTCTCGATTCCTCTAACCGCCAACTTCAAATTTATGACCCTACCGGAACTGCAAAAGCTTTGCTAGTAAGGACGCACGACGTGCCGGTTTATGTGGAATACGGTCAAGCTGATTTGGGGATTGCCGGTTATGATGTTTTGCGGGAAAAAAATCCGAAAGTTGCCAATTTAATTGATTTAAAATTTGGCAAGTGTCGGCTGTCGGTGGCGGTGAAAGAGTCTAGTTCTTATCGACGAACGGTAGATTTGCCTCCTCACGGTAGAGTTGCTTCTAAGTTCGTACACTGTGCGAGGGAATATTTTCACAATTTGAATTTGCCCGTGGAAATTGTGCCGCTTTACGGTTCTGTGGAGTTGGGGCCGATTACAGGTATGTCGGAGGCAATTGTGGATTTGGTTTCGACTGGCAAAACTTTGCGGGAAAATGGTTTGGTAGAAATTGATGTTTTGTTTGAAAGTTCGGCTTATTTGATCGGTCATCCTTTGAGTTACCGTTTGAATGCGGGAGGGGTTAATGAGTTGATTGGGAAGTTGAGAGAGCAAGTTTTGACTGCTGTTTGATGGTCTAAAATTAGCGAACGAGTGATATTAATTCCGGTTGGATCGGAATTAATATGACCCGAAATCAGGACACGGCGCCGTGCCGTTTCCCTACAATTCATCTGGCGCGCAAGAAACGGCAGTGCCGTGTCCTCTATCTCATTCCGGCGCAGCCGGAATTGATATGATATTTAGCTCAATTCTGAGCTGCTATTTGGAGGTATTAAACCTAGTTTTTCCTGGCAGCGGTTGATATAAAAACTGACCACTGTATCAGCAGGGTTTTGTTCGATTAGTTGCTGAAAATATCTCAAGGCGGCGACAAATCTTTCGGATTGCCATCCTTGAATTCCTTTGTCAAATAAAACCTGGGTAAGCTGCTTTGCTTCTGAGTCTGGACTGGAGGCTGCCCAGATTTCGTAGATTTCAATAGCTTGCTGCTTGCCGCGCGGGGTTACTCGATCGATCCAGCGATAGTAATAATTGTTTCTTGGCGATTCGCTGTCTGCCGCAGTCGCCTGATTCGTAGAAATCGTACTCTCCTGTGTTTCCACTTCCAAGTCGCACTTTAATAATAGACTTTCTTTTAAGTTTGAGTTCGGACTTATGCCATTTAGGAATTCTCTTGCATGAACGATCGCCTTTTCGCTAACAATAATTTGGCAGCCGTATATTTTAGTTAAATTCTCTAACCGAGAAGCTGTATTTACCACATCGCCGATGACTGTAGAGTCCATCCGGCGGTCGGAGCCCAAGGTGCCGATCATGCCGATACCTGTATGAATTCCCGTACCGATATTGACTGGAGATTCTAAATTGTATTTGTGGCGGCTGGCATTAAATTCCTGCAAACTTTCTTGCATTGCTACTGCCGCTTCGATCGCATCCAGAGCGTGAGAATTCGGCTTGTCAAATACTGCCATGATGGCATCGCCGAGGTATTTGTCAATAAACCCGCCGTGGGACGTTATGCAATCGTTCATTTGAGTAAAAAAAGCGTTCAACCATTCAAAAGTCTCGCGAGCTTCTTGAGATTCTGCGATCGCAGTAAACCCGCGAATGTCGCAAAATAAAATAGTCAGCTCTTCTTCTGTGACATTGCCCAACTGAATCGATTCTATTCCTTGCGGTGCAATTCGTTCGAGAAGTTGCTCCGGCACAAATAGGTGAAATTTTTCGGAAAGATATTCGTTGGCCTCCCAAGCTGCGGCGATTTGGCGTTTGCTTTGCTCTTTTACCTGCTGGTTGAATTGAGAAGATACAGCTTGCGATCGCATTTGGCTCAACTGCAAAACATTTTCAACTTTCGCCAGCAACAAGCGACTGTTAAAAGGCTTGGTTAAATAATCATCTGCCATCATTTCCAACCCTCTGAGGCGAGATGTATCGTCATCGAGGGCAGTCAAAAAAATCACCGGTACAGTTTGCAATGTTGTATCGTTCCGCAGGATCTCGCACACATCAAAACCGTCCATCTCCGGCATCATAATATCCAGTAAAATTAAATCGGGTCGAGATGCGCGGGCGAGGGAGAGCGCTTCAGCGCCAGATTGCGCCGATACTGTGGCGTATCCTTCCAGGCGCAATAACTCTTCGAGTAAAATCACATTAGCTGGCTCGTCATCAACCAACATGATGCAGGGCGACTTGTTTGACATGGAATATGATATATATTGAATTTAGCTCGGGACTGGCGCGTGTAGATGATCTAAACCTGGTGGATTCGTGTATTTCTAGTTATTAAATTCGATATTTTTCTTAGGAACCGCGTTTCTGAGGCAAGTGTGCGCAAGTCCTATAGATATTTATCTACTATTGAGTTTAACCTTTCTGGTTATCAATTATTATAAATGCCAGTGCTGGAACTGCAAATAATTATTGTTAGGTGAGAAAAGAACGGACTGTAGCGATCGTCAAATTCAAATCCAGCGGCTTGCTCAAATAACCAGAAGCGCCAGCTTCCAAACATCGATCGCGATCGCCTGGCATCGCCATCGCCGTCACTGCAATCATCGGTACCGACTCCCAGACAGGATCTGCTTTAACTCGGCGCATCAACTCAAAGCCGTCAACATCCGGCAACTGAATGTCCATCAAAATCAAATCCGGCAGCAAATCCGGCGCAGTAGAGGCGGCGAGAATACGATCGAGCATCGCCTTCCCATCCGCGAGAATCTCTACCCCGTACCCCTCCAATTCCATCACCTCAGAAATTAACATTTGGTTAAAAGGCTGGTCTTCGAGAACCAAAATCCGCTTGCAGCCAATTGGTAAAGCAATCGCAGAAGCAGGAACTAACTTGGAATCCAAGGCACAAGCAGCAAAGTTTCTCAACTCTTGACGCATCTCCGTCAAAGGCAGCCAAACGCGGAAAAGACTTCCGCGATCGCAAACAGATTGAAAAGAAACAGTTCCCCCGTGCAATTCTGCCAGACGCTTAGTCAAAGCCAAACCCAAACCTGTACCTTCGTGGCGCCTGGTCAGGGAAGAATCCACCTGTTGAAAAGGTCGAAATAGCAAGTGCCAGCGGTCTTGAGGAATGCCGATGCCGGAGTCTTTCACCTCAAAACAAAAATAAGGAGTGCTGGCATTTACAGGAGAACAATCCGGCCGGTAGTCGCCGTTTATTTCGCTGCCGTAGACCAGACGCCCGCTGAGTTTAACTTGTCCCTGCTCTGGGGTAAATTTGATGGCATTGGAAAGTAAATTAATCACAATTTGTCGTACTCGCCGTTCGTCGAGCAAAACTTTAGTAATGCGGTAGTCGAGTTCTAAAGACAAACCTATCCGCTTTTTGTCGGCCCGCGGCTGCATCATTTTCAGACAGTCTGTCGCGAGTTCGTGAACGCGAACCGGTTGTAAATTGAGTTCTACTTTCCCCGCTTCAATTTTAGAAAGGTCGAGAATATCGTTAATTAGCTGCAACAAGTGCTGGCCGCTTTTTTCGATCAGTTCTACATAGTTGATTTGTCGATCGCTCAACTTTCCGGCTGTTTGCCGCAGCAGCAAGTCAGAAAAGCCGAGAATGCTGTTGAGAGGCGTCCGCAATTCGTGGGACATCGAGGCTAAAAACTCAGATTTCAACTGAGAAGAATACTCTAATTGTTTGTTAACTTGGCGCAGATTTTCTTGTGTCTGGGCCCGCTCGATCGCCGCCCCCATAGTCCGGCAAGCTGCCTCCAGAACTTCTTGGTTGAGGGCAGTTTGCAGTTTTTTGACGTTGCGGGACTCCAGCGTCAGTACGCCGATAATCGTGCCGTTGGTAGCTGCGATCGGAAAAATGCCCAGTTGTCCGATTCCCGGATGCCGAAATTCCGGCACGGCATTGGGATGTTGGGCATAATCCTCGACGAACAAAGGTTGACCGGTTTTCACCACTTCCCACAGCAAACCGGTGCCGTAGGGAATACCTTTGTCGAGCAATTCTTGCATTTCTGCGGTTACTGGTTCTCCGTAAGTAGCCAAAAATTGACTAGAAACTTGGCTGTAAATCGCCGTCGCTTGCCGGTCATTTCCCTTGTCGCTAATCACCTTGACATCTCCGAAAGCTGCATTCATTGCCTCTACCAGATAGGTGAGGGCAAATTGACCTATTTCTTGCAAACTGTGAGAGTTTTGCAGCCGTTCAGTTAAACCTAACAGAAATGTCAGCCGCCGGACTTCTGCGTTCAAGCTAGCTTGGGAGTTTTGGTATACCGTAACGTCTCGAAAGGTAAACAGCCGTCCGCCGCTGTTGGTAATTGTGGCGCACACCTCCAAACAAACCGCATTGGATTGCTCGAAATAAAATGATAAACTTTCATCCTGAGATTTTTCCAGTGCTTGCTGAAACTGTTGCCACTGCTGAAGGGACAAGTAACCCCGATCGACAATTTCCGCAAACAGCACATCGCACTTGGGCTTTGTTGCGAGCCATTCTGGGGACAGTTCCCAGATTCCGGCCAATTTTTTGTTAAACAAAACTAAGCAGTCATACGAGTCGAACAGAGCGATCGCATTGTCTACTTGATTGAGAATTAGTTCTTGGTCTGCCCTCAACTGCTGCCAGTCTATCTCCATTTTATTTGTGTCTTTAGCTCTTAGTTTTGTTGTCATAACTTTCTACGGATATGGCAAGACTGCTTCGATCACCTTTTACTTAATGTGACATAATTTTAGCTTTTTGGGCAGTGAGGGGAGCGATCGGCCTTGTGATCTGAAACACTTGCTGATTTCCGAGGGCGATCGGAGCCACCTTTTAAATGCGTCCGCTACACTGCTTAATCATGAGGTAATAAGAAAGCAAAATCATGACAGAAAGAGAATCTTTTAATCACAATGCTGTCGAAGTTGATGGCATCCGATTTGAAACTATTTTACCCAACCGTGCAGGGGGAACGCATCTTATTGAACACTGTTCATCAGTGATGAGTATATTTTAAGATAAATTCACCATTGTTAGAAGC
>NZ_JAUBWA010000071.1:0-36953 GCF_036702825.1 Microcoleus sp. A003_D6
AATCTTGCACACTTTCAGCGCCGTCACGAGCCAAAGTCTTTTGATGTAAGGGTTTTAGGCTTTTTCAGCAAGCCCTAACTAGACGCGCCAAGCCTAAAACTGATATTGAGAATGGCAATTTGGTTTATTTGCCAAATGGTCAAGCCGCCAAAAGTGGATTGAATAAATCAATGCTTGATGCTGCTCACGGTCAATTCGCCAGCGTCCTCAAATATATTGCTTGGAAACTGGGTAAAAGCGTTTTATTTATCGACCCCAAAGGAACTTCTCAGTATTGTTGGAATTGCCTCAATAAAGTACCGAAGGAATTGTCGGAACGGTGGCATTATTGTCAGTGTGGAGAATCTTTGGATCGAGATGAAAATTCAGCCAAACTTATCAAAAAGATTGGTCTAAATTACGAAAGTGGCGGGGGAACTCCGTCACTCAAAAAAGCCTTTGCGAAAAAGGAAAAAGAAGCCTGCGGTCTAACTGTACTCAGTTGACCGTCAGGTTCGTTCACTACAGGATGTCCAATTGCTCTGGTAATTCAAGCTCGCCCCAACCCAATCTCAAGGAGCATCCGAGAGGTTATTAGTCGGAAGATTGCTCACAGCCCGCTGGAGAGACGAAAGCCCCAAGTTGTAGGTGACAATTGCCGACAATCGGTTTCTCTCAGCCCTAGTCAAATCAGTTTCCGCCTGAATCACATCCGTCTGAGTACCCACACCAGCTTGAAACCGCAGTCTCGCCAAACGCAGAGCTTCCCTCGACTGCAAAACCCCCGCTTCAGAAGTTTCGATATTCTCAAAACTCGACTCCAAGCCAAAATAAGCTTGTTCCACTTCCCGGCGCACCTGATTGCGGAGTTGGTCGAATCGAGTTTCGGCGATCGCAATATCAGCATTCCGCTGACTCACCCTGGCCTTCGCCGCGCCCCCGTCGAAGATACTCCAAGTCAGACTCGCCCGGATCGAATACCCGTCGGCCCAGCCGCGAGTAGCATACGGATCGGGGTTATCAGGGTCTTGTCCCAGCACGTTGTAACTACCCCCAACACTCAGTTGAGGCAAACGCCCCGCCTGAATCGCTCGCGTCTGCTGCTTGCTGATATCCCTCTGCACCAACTGCTGTTCCAACTCGGGCCGATTCTTAAAAGCCTGCACGATACTCTCTTCCAAAGACAGGCGCCAAGAACCCGCTTGTTCGATCGGGTCAGCCGCCGTCAAATTCGCCGACTGGCTGATATTCAAAATCTCAGCCAGCCGCCGCTGGGCAACTCGCTGATCGCGGCGGGCCACTGACAGTTGTTGCACTTCGTTAGCCAAATTTGCCTGAGCCTGCAACACCGCAAACCGGGTTCCCACCCCGGCCCGTTCCAAAGCTTCGGCATCCCGCAAACTTTGCTGGGCATTTCTCACCGAAGCTTGGCGGATGGCAACTTGTCCGTCGGAGTTTTGCAAGTTGTAGTAAGCCTCAGCAGTGTCGAAGCGGAGTTGCTCGGCTTGGCGTTCCACATCCAGTTCCCGAAGGCGCAACTGTTCCTCTGCCGCGCGGATCGTAGCGCGCCGGCCTCCGAACAAATCGATGTTGTAGTTCAACTGCAAAGTGCTGTTGAGACTGTTGTTGCCGAAATTTGTGCCGGCTTGGAGGGCGGGCTGCCCGGTTCGGTTTGCCACAGCGTTGAGGCGGCGTTGGTTAGCCCGGATTCCGAGTTCTCCGCCCGCACTGACAGAACGGCTGGCGTCCATTTGAAAATTGAGGTCGGGATAGAGAGCAGCTTGCTGTTCGCGCACAGCGAATCTGCTTTGTTCCACTTGCTGTCCGGCGATTTGCAAAGTTTGGCTGTTGCGGCGGGCGAGGTCGATCGCCTGCTGCAAGGTAATTGCCTCAGTTTGCTCGATCCTGACATCTTCGGGCGAGGTCGGAAACAGCAGCGGATTCGGGTTGGGTTCCAGGGAAGCCGGAGGCTTAGTGTCTAAAATGCCCCTCGGGGTGAGAGGGGGGAAACTTTCGTTCGGAGTGCCCTGGATAATTGGTACCGGGGAACTCGGCACCGGGGAACTCGGCACCGGGGAACTCGGCACAGGCCCATTGTTGGGGCGGCTCGGGGAAGGTTGCTGAGCGTCTGTCGGCCCCAAACCTCTCAGAGGCGTTGCACCGCCCTGAGACAGAGTTGATGGGGAAGCTGGAGCAGCCTGTTGAGGCTTTGATGCAAGCGAAGGCCCGGTTGGGGGAGTTGATGCGATATTAGCTTCCCTTTGCTGCTGAGACTCGGAGGTTGGGGCGTTAAGGGCGATCGGCTGTTGGGGATCTGATGCTGGTTCTGGGGCTGTGTTCGAGGCCGATCGAACATTCGGCCCTAATTCGAGTTGATTGCTAGGGGCCAAGCTGTCCTGGGACTGAGCCGGAGGCTGTGCTGAAGCACTCTGTCCGGGGTTGCTGAAAGTAATTGCAGCGCCCACTCCGACGATCGCGATTTGACGAAAAACACGCATAATTTTTTAATTAATCTGCAATTCTAGAGATCATTTTAGAGCAAGATTTGGCATCAAGTTTCTAGTTTGTAGCCTGAACTCGCCAGTTACAAGTCAAAATTACCGTACTCATGTTACTTTTCAATGTTGCATTCAAAATTTACAAATCAACTTCAGCAGTTGCTCGACCGATCGCCCCTAAGATTAGTTCCTCTACTCCGCTAACCGGCAAAATCCGGGTTTTCAGGGAGCTGGCGAGCTGTTCGAGGGTCATGTCGTCGAGAAAACGCGGTTCCCCCTGTTTTAGCATCACCGACGGCAGCAGGATGCCATCTCCCAAGTCTCGCCCCTGCAAAGCTTCCAGCAAATCTTGCCCGGTGAGCAAACCCGTGACAGTGATAGTTTGTCCCCAGTAGCGGCTGCACAGTGCTGCCATGTTGACGGACAAGCCGGGAATTTGGTTTAGTTGTTGTACGATCGGCTCAAAAGCTTTTTCAACAGCATTCCCCACCACCCAAACCAACTTTCGCGGCGGGTTAACTGACATCGGTTGCAGCTTTTCAAAAGCCGTTTCAAACTGCTGGACAAACTGGCGGATCGAACCCACACCGTTACCAATTTGGGGATAATCTTCGTAATCGGCAGCCGACGGCAACTCTAAACCAGCTATTAAAAACCACTCGTCAGCCAGCCAAATACAGCGCGATTTTGAATTTTTCTTTTTCGCCTTTTCACCGCCTTTCCCCTTACTCAAAAGCACTTGAATTTTCTGCACTTGCTCGATTACTTCCCGCGCTTTTTGGGCAGTTACTGCAATTAATTCATCTTCCGCAGGGCGAAAGCGAGTTAAACCCACCGGCACCACAGCCACCGATGCTACAGCGGGGATATTTCCGGTATGAAACTTTGCCAAATCTAACAAAGTGCGTTCCAAATGTTCGCCGTCGTTAATACCCGGACAAACAACAACTTGAGCGTGAATTTGCAAGCGGCGTTCTTGAAACCATTTGATTTGTTCGAGAATCTTCCCGGCGCGGAGATTTTTTAACAGCCTAATTCGCACTTCCGGTTCAGTAGCGTGCACGGAAACGTAGAGAGGAGAAAGCCGCATTTGTTCGATTCTGTCCCACTCTTTTTGAGTCAGATTTGTGAGAGTGAGATAGCTGCCATAAAGAAAGCTGAGGCGGTAGTCATCATCTTTGAGATACAGAGTTTCGCGCTTTCCCGGAGGCTGCTGGTCAATAAAGCAAAAAGGGCAGCGATTGTTGCACTGAATTAGTCCGTCGAAGAGGGCAGTTTCAAATTCTAAACCTAAGTCTTCGTCGTACTCTTTTTCGATTTCTAACTTGTGGGTTTTGCCTTTACTGTCTAAAACTTCTAGTTCTAGAAATTCATCGGCGCACAAAAATTGATAGTCGATTAAGTCACGGGGTTTTTGGCCGTTGACAGCAATGATGGCGTCGCCAGCATCAAATCCAATTTCGGCGGCGATGCTATCTGGAATAACTTTGCTGATTAGGGCTGGACGTGTTGATAATTCGCTCATAAGTTCGCGATAAATTTTTTATATTTGATAAATTGCTGTTCAAAAATTTATTTTATAATTTAATCGAGTCTAAAAACATATCATGATTTATGTCATTTGTCAAGCAGGCAGCCTAGGGAAAAATAGGTGTTTGTGAAGTGCGATCGACCGACAACCCTCAAGCTTTCAAATAATTTATTGTATGTATTAAGTCACATTAAATCTCTATCATTAATTGCGACAATTTTACGGCAGTTAGCGCAAAGGTAAAAATCGCACTTGTCCTTCCCATTCCCCTTCCAGACTGCACTCAGAAATTAGCAAAATTTCCTCAATCGCCAAACCTACTGCAACACGGCGGCTGACTTCAAATAACCCTGGCATCGCCAGACCTGCTTGGATTCTCTCGTAGGCGAAGTTTGTCATCGTTGCTACATCGTGAGTTAGCACGACCCGCCCTTGCAGCGCTGCCCATTCTAAGACTGTTGGATCGTCTGCTTCTATCAAGCCCATATCTTGAACGCGGACAATATCAACATCGGGATTCCGTCGCAGAATACCCCGAACAATCTGATTGTTAAAGTTTTCATCAGCCAAGAATCGCAGCATATAAAACTACTCTTTTTGGTTGCGTCTTGCTAATAAGCGATCGCGTATTCCAACTGGGTTAAAACGCCTTTCGGCTTCCTGCTGAACTTCTGCGGCAAGACGTTGACGTTCCATCAGATAAGCATCAACTTCGGATTGGTGTCGCAAGTAGTAGCCGATCGCAAAATAAATATCGGAAAGTTCGAGAGACGGGTACTGCTCCCGGATTTCTTCTGCTGTGGCTCCTTCTAGAAAAGCTGTAAGGACTGTATCTAGGGTTACTCTGGTTGTGCTAATGCGGATGACACCGTTTGCATCAGCCACAAGCGGAATTGGTTCAGCCGTGGGCACGAGTAGCATTTTGAGATTGAGGGTGGTGTGAATTTTCTATCTTCAGCATAGTCGATCGACACTCCCGGCTCTAATATATTTTTTCTGCACGTCCTCCTGCAATCTGTACCTTAAAAGTTATTCCGGGTAGCTGAGGCTGCCATCCGAGTTGCATTGCTTGCTGCATCCATTGCGTTACATCGGATGGTGTTACTGGTTTCACTTCTTGTTTGCTTACCAAACCTTGAGGATGGGGTCGATCGGTGATAATAACTAAAACGGAACCAGGTTTTGCGATACGCTCGACTGCAACATGAAGATTTCCGCCATGAAAGCATTCTTGTGTATAAGTAGGTTGTCTGCGGATGAGCCAGATGAAAGGCTCCCCATCAACTATTATTTTTCTTGTTCCTTTTTTTGGTATTGACATAGTTTGCTTCCAGCCAGTTTACTCATGGGATTATAACGAAAAGACTCAAGCATCTGGTTCTTCAGAAGTTGTGCTAAGCTGTTACGCATTTAAACCACTAACGAGACCTGTAGGGTGCGTCAGCTAGAACACTGACGCTCGCAAGGGAAACGAGAAAGGGCTGACGCACCCTACAATACTATTTTAAATGCGTAACAGCTTAAACCCTCCCACAGTTGAGAAAGGGGTAATGTTTGTCCAGTTATGGCTTGCTGCCAAGATTGGCGAAAGCTTGCTGCTGAAAAATCTGTATCTTCTTCTGTTGTCGTAGCTTGAGTTTCCAGGGAATGGGTGCGTTGGATAATAGTGGATAGTGTTTTAAGTAGTTCAAGTTGTTCTGTCAATGACATTGACTGAGCAAGATCGATCGCTTGTTGAAGTTGTGAAGTCATAGTAAATCCTCCTTGTTGTATTTTAGATTAGTTTCCTACGATCGCATACCACAAACTCACCATCAGGCACAAACTCGCTAAATGCTGTGGAATCAAAGATTTAATCGATCGCTTAGCAATTTGTTGAGTCACAAATATCGTCACCAACAATGAGACAATCAAAGTAAAACCTTGCAAAAAGCTAATCACCGCTGGATCTCCTACAAAACTAGGCAAATCATCTCTAATTTGTCCGAAAGTGGCAAAAGTTACCGGAATCACTCGCCCGCCTTCCTGCAAGCCCAATCGCCAATAGTGAGCCAAACTACCGCCCCAAACTAGGGGTAGATATCCGTAGGCAAGAGAGACAAATGAGAGAGGTTTATAGGTTGTAAATGGGATGGTTTCTGCTTGTCCCAATCGGTAAATTGCCTGCATGACGGCGTAAGCTACTAGGGGAATCATTGGCGGGATAATTAACACCGCGAGCGACATTCCTAAATGAGGGAAAAATTGCTCTAAATTGATGCCCAGCCCCAACAAACTATCGATTTCCGGTAAGCGATGGAGATAGATACCGCCTAATAAGAGAAATAACAGGGCAACTTCATAACTGTGAGGAACGTGGGTTGTCCACAATTCGATTCCCGGAGGGCGCAGATTTAATTCTACCGATCGATGGGGACAAGCTTTTAAGCAAGTCATGCACAAGACGCAATCTTTATTATCAGTTAATTGGGCGGGATGGGAATAAATAGGACATCCATTAGTGGTTAATCCTTCCCCCAAGCCCGGGCCGCCTTTATAACATTGGTATGTAGTGCATTCCGCCGCGCAGGTTCCTTGTTGGGCGCGCAGTTCGATAATTGATAGTTTAGCAAACAATCCATTCATGCCTCCGATCGGGCATAAATAACGACACCAAAATCGCCGCTCGAAGATTAGCGAAAAAATTACCGCGCCCGCCGTAATTAGCAACAACAAACAACTGGATAAATAGGCGGTATTTTCTAAATTCCACAACTCTTCCCACAGAAATATCAGGGTAAATAGTCCAAATAGAAACCAACCGCCCCATTTTTCTGCTTGTTTGCGGGGCCATTGATTGAGCGTTCGCGGGAAAAATTTCAGCGATAGTTTTTGGACGATTTCCCCATAAATCATAAAAGGGCAAAAAGCACACCACAATCGCCCGATGATGGGGAATAATAATAAAATTAACGGCCACCACCACGCCCAAAAGATATTTAGGGCAAAATTATGTTGTCGATCTTGGGGAGCAACAAACAGGATAATTACCACCAATGCAAACACCCAACTGGTAAACCAATAATTCACGCGATCGGGATACCAATCGCTCCGTAAAAATTGCCGAAATTTTGGATAGATATTTAATAAATTCAGCCGAAACTTTTGTTTCTTCGCTGCCTGGGCCCAAAACACTTCTTCCGTTAATACCTGACTCCCCTGTGCTTGAACTAAGGCGCGATCGACCATTCCCTGCAATTCCTGCAAATTACCTGGAAAATCGTAGGCTTGCAAGCGGCGAATTGCTTCCGGTGTGACTTGGGGCTTGACTAATTTCTTTTGGCGACCAATGATGTTGAGATAATAGTTGACTTGTGCCTCTAAATCTGCTTTTCGTACCCGCAAAGATGGGACTTTAATCTTGTGTTGTGTCAGCTTATCTAGCTTGGGCTGCACAATTTCTGAGATTAAAATGATGCGGGCATTAGTAGAACGCGGTGGCGGTGGTATTTGCCCTTCTCTGACTACTAGGGTATAGGTTCCATCGGTTAATAATTGCTGAATTTGGGGGCATAATTGAGCTGGTAATTCTTGCACGTCATTTAAAATTAACGTCCCTTCTCCCAACCATTCCAACAGCCCCGGTTTGCCGCCCAACCGCCCGAATAATTCCGCTCCATTGCTCTGAAGTAAAGCACTTTTAATCTGAATAATTGGCTCGTTGCGGCGGTGGGAACCGAAATGAATTAAAGCAGCTAAATTATCTTTTTCTAAACCAGGTTCGCCAGAGATTAATACCGATCGGCTGTCACTCGATGCCGTGCGAATTTGTTGGCGCAATTTCACTGCATAACGGCTATTTCCAATTACTCCCCGTCTCGCCCTGGGTACTAGATAGCTGCGGAGGGAATTTTGACGCTCGCGTTCGTAGGCAATTTCTGCTTCTAACTGTTCTAATTTCGCTGCCAAGCGTTGAGCGTAGGCTTCGGTAATGCGTGGATATCTTTCTAGCAAACTGCGCCAGCGATCGGCACTAATTACCCAAAATTGACATTCTGTACGGGCAATAATTCGACTATCTGCCGGTTGCGATCGCTGAAGGGCCGATAAATTGACGATCGCCCCCGGTAACAAACTACTCCCCCACATTAAACCCGGTTGTTTGCTGCGGTAGCGATCGGCTTGTCCTCGTTCTAGGATGTAGAGATTGGTGACGGGCGTATCTTCGATTACCACTCGAAATCCAGGGGGAAAAGTTGCCATTTCCATTTCCAGCGCGATCGCCTGTAAAATCTCGCGGGATAATATGCCTAATTCGGTACTCTCTTCGAGCCAGTTAACTAATTTTTCGGTAGACATCGCTTAGCCTCGGCGAAAGCCGAATCGTGGTAGTTGGTGTAGAATCTATTATATTCAAAAACTCGACAACCATTCCTCAGCTAGGTTTCTCAATTTTCAACCAATTCTTTTGCTACTTTTTGCAACAAAGATGATTGACTGTTATCGCTAATCTTTAAAACATTTTGAGTGAGCGTACTAAAATGTAAAGCTGTGATGGGATGTTCGATAAGTTCAGATGTTGGAATTGCCTCTTTAGAATATTTACACCCGATCGCATGGTAGACTCTAAACCCTTTTTTTATAACCGAATCTATAGCTTTTCCAGGGGGAACATAATACTGAATGAATGTTTCATTTTGTAAATCTAAACAAATCATATTTTGGATGCTGTTAATGGGTTTAATTTCCCCGTTATAATAGGAAATTAGTGGTAATAATCTACTACTATCTTTGCCTTGATTTTTTCGGTTTATTTCCAGCTTTCCGTTTTCTAAATCTTCAATAACACCATTTCTTCCAATTAAAATTGGTGTATATACATCGCTAGTATAACAACTAATATATAATTGCTCTGTTTCATCTACAAAATATTGTTGATTGTCGAGTAAATTTTCCGAATTTTTTCTATTTTTTAAAAAATTAAATCTATTTTTGATCTCCTTCATATCGCGCATTACATTTTTTATGTATATGCAACCGTCTTTATAAAGAAATTCGATCGCAACTGCTTTAGCTTCCTTGTTTCTAGGGCTGCGTACATATATAGTAAAGAATTGTTTCTCAGAAAATGATTGAGGAGTAATGGGCAAGCCCAAATTGGAATTTACAAAACTTTGCCTCATCCAATTCTTAATTCCCAGTTCGAGCCAAACCTTCTGAAATTCCGGTGAGAGCTTTATCTTGTATTTCTCGCAAAAATTTTCCCATTTTTTTTTGTCTTCTTGCTTTTTTAGATAACAGGAAATAGCATCATCTACGTCCAATAATTCCCCATCAGTAAAATCCTGCGTATCTTGATTCAGAATATTTATATCGATTTTTTGGCTATAATTAAAAAGTGACAAAGCAGCTTTTTTTACATATCCAACAGCCCTAAATTCAGGTATATTTAGACCCTGAATACTGAAAAACTCTCCTGTATCCAAATAGTTTAATTCTTTCTTTAACTGAGAATAAAAATCAACTTTTGACTTGTTATCTATTTTTGTTGATGGATTCCAGAAACCGTCACCTCTCTGGTAAGCCATTGAACCCGCTTCTTCCTCCAAACGTTTATTAAAAACTAAATAGTTTTTTTCCTTGTCAAGTTCAATAGTTGACCAAGGAACAACTTCAGTAATTTTCCAACAAGGAGCGTCCTCACCCTCAAGTTCTAATCGTTCGTAGTTACTAATGGTTTTTGCAGAATTATAAAAACTGAGTTCGGAAACTCCCTGATATTTCAGGCAATTTTTCAATAATTGTCGGTCGGATTCAGTTAGATCGATTCCAGTATTGTTAATAATTTCTAATGATTCTATAGATTCTAGAACTTTATCATTAAGAAAAGGATTCTTTAAGTAGTGGTCAGCCTGAAAAGGAAGAGGTTCAAATGCGATAGCGCACTCCTTTAAAAAACTCTCAAGTTTAGTCATGAGATTTTGGTAATGATAAAGCTGAGTCTTTTTGAATTTGTCAAAATCTGCGTCATCTTTATCGAATCGCATAAAATCAATCTTATTTTTGCGACGAGCATCGCGATCTCGATCGAAGTAGTAGTTTTTCTCTTCATAAACTAACAACTCTCCCACATCGTCACCATCTACGGTGCTGTACCGATCTTTTGGTAAAAATCGTCGGCTTTTTCTAGATAAGGTTAATGTGAGTACATCGTGTTGATTGTATTTGATTAATAAATTCTGTCCCCATACCAACAGAGCATTTTTCGATTCAGTTAGCTCTTTGGAATGGATGAATAGTAGTTCTTCAAAACCATTCATTGTGTCAACAGATAATTTTCGATCAAGAATATAAAACTTAAACGCTAAATTTAAAATCCTTTCTCGATTGCTAAGCCGATCGCTAAATAACTGTTTCCATCCAGAATGATTATTATTGGAGGATATAAAGAATACATATTTTTTCCCCTCAACATCTGACATAAAGTATTGAATATCTGAAAGATTCGGCTTTTTTCCATCTACAGAAAGCCGTTCTTGGATCTGTTGTTTGATGAATATATGCCGTTTCTTATAATAAAAATTCGCCTCGGACTCCTCATCTTCTGTTCCTCGATCTGCCAGTGAATATTGCAGAGGAAAATGCTCGATTCCCTTGCCCATTTTAAAAAGGTATTGGAAAATTTTTTCAGCAACTTTTTCAGGAGTCTCTAATATTTTTAGCTGGTTTGTTCTCGATGGATCTGATAATGCTTTGATTTTATTTTTCATTTTATTTCTCAGTTGTAAATAAAAACTCTTGGAGAATATTGGATGCAACCGGACAATTACGAGCGTCACAGTAAATCAAATTTCCCGAAAATAGCGTTGGTGAGTATTGGTGATTTTTTTCTTGGTTTGCGTGCAAATTTAGAAGCAATCCTTTCACACCTTTAAATTCTGGATAATCTGAAACAATTGCATTCAGCTTGTTTTGGGTTTTTTCCAGCGTTTGATTGGAAAGGCGATTTCCTGAAGCTCTACTCCATGCTTTAACATCTATACAAAATAGTCTGTTGTCTTTGATATAGTACAGATCGAACCGCTCATACAGCTTACAATATTTTTTGAAATCTAGCAATGGCTCAAAACCATATAGGGTTTTGATAGCTTTCCAGTCTTGTCCTTTGAAAATTACATATTTAATCCAACGCTCCACAAAATTTTCTGTTAGTGATGGATACAAAACATCATAAAAGAAACGCGGACGCGGAATATAAGTATTAAAAATTTCTGGTTGTGGAATCAAGTCATTGTATAGTCTGTAAATTCGATCGGTAGAAGGATCTAGCAATCCAAGTTCATTACCTTCCAAGTCATAACCCCGAGCATTTATTTTGAGATATTCAGGATATAACCGCTTTTGATAAGGATAGATTTTTTCCCCATTGATGCTATCGCTGATAACCTGGAACTTTTTGCCATCTTCCTCTTCTGACGCTAAATAAGGTATAAACTCAGCTTGTTCTAGGTTGTGATAGAAGAGTGATTCAATAAAATCAGCAGGAAATAGCTTTAAATCTTGTAACTTTTTTAGATACTTATCTGGGTTTTGGAAAACAACTGTATCGCGGACAGCATCCCATGCTTTTGTAATATCAAATGTATTTTTGCGATCGTGAAACTTATCGATTTCTTCTAACATTGTTTGTCTGAATTTTTGAAAAGCTCGATCGGCCTCAATCTCATCACAGACATGATCTTCATAATTATTAATCGAGCGCTTCTTTTCTTCTTCTCGCAGGCTTAGATAAACTTGGTGGTTGTTTGCAGATAATTTGCGAATTTCATTAGGTTCCGAGCGTTCTAAGTATCCGTAAAAATTTAGTAAATTTTGTCTGGTTTCTTCATTGATGAAGATTTTTACAACCTGATTCGGAAAATCCCGTCGCTCCGATCTACCTATCGCTTGTAAAACTCCTTTTCCTAATAAAATTTGATGTTGCCGCTCTCTAAATTCCGCCGCTTCAGGTTGGCTCAGGTATTTGTTAAAATCTTTAATCTCAAAAGTAGAGTTTCCCAACTTTACAATACTTTTCATTAACGCAAAATGGTAAAGTGTAGTAGATTTTTCAGAATCAGTTGATTTTTTGAGTGGTGGTTTCATTACGGTATAGTAACTGTCCATTAGCAAAGCTAAAGAGTCAAAATCTTTTTCCTCACCGCTTGGTTTTTTGATAATGGGGTTTAATCCTTTTGAAGCTGACTGATAAGCTGATATAAAGAAAATTTTCTGCCCTTCTACTTCAACAAGCTCGTCTATGTATGTTTTCTGAGCTGTTTTATCTTCGTAAAGACTGTTGAATGAGGCCTCATATAACATGAGTTTAATCTGAATATTACTGTGATATTTTGGATGCTTTACTTGTACGCTATATATGTTTGGATGTTCGGGCGATCGCTTGAATATAAAGTTACCATTCTTAACTATTTCACAATAATGTATCAACTGTTTAATCCAGCTTAGGGTTTGAGTAAAAGCAATTGTTTCTTGAATCGAGTCATCTTCAAAAAGATAAAACAATAATCGAATAAAATTTTGCAATTCTTGTGTTTTGTAAATACTAAACCAAGTACCATCATTCTTTAAAGAATCGATAAAACCTTTTAATACTTTTTTTTCAAGGTTTTCTACAACTTGTTTAGTTTGTTGGTTGGGAAAGGATGATACATCTTTGTTGAAAAAATTTACTGTAATCTGTCGCTGCGCCTGACGATGAGTTCTGATTTCTTCACAAAGCAATATTTCTTCTTCTATCATTGTATTGAATGAACTTTTCCCAGACCGATCGCGCAAAGTATCTTCTAAATAACTCTGGTCGTAGCTTGTGCTTAAATCTCCAAAAATACCCCCCGTTGCGGAAATCATAAAAATCACATTACTGCGATTATTTAGCATTGACTTGATCTTGAATTCAGGCGAAGTAAATATGGCTGTACTGCCAATAGAAACTTCTCTAAGTGCGGGTTCGATTAGGTTATTTTTATAACTTTGATAGCGAGAAATTTCTTTGATATTTACGATCGATTTATAGCTTTCATAGACATAGGCACGGTTTAAGTATTTTAGCGGTTGATTTTGTGGGGTACTCTCTTCACTTGCCTTTTGAAATTTAGCTATCTGTTTCGACCAAATATCTAAAGAACGGGATTGCGAATCCTCAGCATCTAGGACATTAGCCAGAAGTTCTTTGATGGTTTTAATTTGCAATCGAACTGCTAGAATGGCATAAATTAATTCTGCCACAGAGGTATTGTCTGAAACTTTTTCTTCAGTTATGTGGACATGACCGCTGGCAGCTCTGGTTAAAAATAGTTGTTTGAGAGGTTCAATATTATAAATGTATATATTATTATATGAAAAAATATTCATCATATCGTTGCCAATCTTGTTGTAAAGTTCTTGAGGAATCAGCAAACTTCTGTTATTCTCGAATCTTGAAAAAACTCTGGATAACATCTCAAAATCCAATTGGATAAGATTCTCTCGATCGCAGTCGTTTAGAGTCTCGAAGATTTCATTGAGGGATTTTTCGAGTATTTTTTTTATTTTTACAATTTGTTGCAAAAAATTGATAGAGTTCCCTTCCTCGGCGGTCAATCTTTGATATGTAGCGGCAAATTCTTGCAGATTATTTTCAAGAGATTTACCCTTTTCAAAATGTTCTTGAAATTCATTAAAAGCCCCCTTGTTATTCTCGATAAAATTTAGAAAATCTCTGTTGTCCTTGCTTTGTTTAGAAAATAGAAGAGAAAATTCTCTATTTATAGATGAGAGTGCATTATTGATAGCTAGTGCTTTAGGAGAGATGATGTCAATCTTTTCCTCTAACATAATTTGATAGCCATCTTCCTGTTCATCAAAGGCACAAATAAACTTTCTGGAGTTGTTTGTGTCCTGAATAACGTATTCATCGAGATCGCTGCTTTTTTTGATCCATGTTTCACCATTATGTCTAAAGTACGAAATAGCTGTTTCAAATTTCTTATACGTGAGCATCAATATGCCCGATTTTTCGCGCAGGAGATGAAGAGGAAAGAATATTTCCATTAGCTTGAAACATTCGTTCAACCAGCTATTTTCATTGGGCTTACATTTGACAAGAAATTCTAAAAATTTTTCAATAAGTTTGTCCAATTCTTGTTCGGCTTTTGCGATCTGGTCTTCGTTAACTTTATTGTCGCCAAAGTCGGTTTTCTTTACATATTCAAGGCGGTTAATTACACCTGTTGCTGTTTTGAGATTTTCTCGAGCTGCCTCGACTTTTTCCCGAGGATATTCTTTATCGCTAATCTTCCAAAAACTTTTATCCTTTAGGATCGAAGTGATCCATTTTTTGTACAATTTAATATACTCGTCCGTCGTTTTCATTTTTAATGAATTTAGTTTGTAGACGGGAATATTGGGATATTGACTGGCGACTGAATTGGGCACCACTAGATGCTCTCTTAATGGGGCAACATATATACCAATTACCTGAATATTTCGACGGTCTTCAATGGTTTTATATATTGCTTGAAACAATTGGTGAGTTTTGCCTGAACCCGTACCATAATTGATGAGTTTGAGTTGGGAACGGTTTTCCTGAAAACTATCTTCAATAGTCGTAAGGTAGGAATTAAGAATTTTGGAACGAGATGATTCTAACTGCTGATGAAGAAAGTCTGTTTGCTTGTCCATGACCTGCCATCACCTTATCTAGGGTAAATACATAATAATGACCGCATTTTACCACAGTTGACTGCAAATGAGTAGAATTTAAGTGAAGTTCGATCGAACTCAAGTTCGATCGATGCTGGCTACGGTTCGGATTAACTCTCAAACTGCCAGTTGACAGGTTGCCAATCATATCCACCCCGATCGCGCGCGCGCCAATGTCCAATTCCCGGATACGGAAAATGATAGACAAACATTAACGTGCGATCATCGCCCGCAATTTTTTCTACGGCTTGGCGGTTTGTTGCAGCCATCTCTCGATCGGCATCACAACTTAGCTTCCAGTGTGGCTTCCATAAATTAATTGTATTAATGTGAACCGTAACTGAGTCATTAAGTTGATTATATCAGTTCACCATCTTTAATCTTGGTCTCATTCTCATTTTCAATAAACTCAAAAAATTGCGAAATCTGTTGGGTCGATATGATGTGATAAACACTTTTGGTACTTCGCGCCCGATCGATATATTCGCGATATTTTGGGCTCAAATATTTGTCACACAACCAAAGCACGCGGTAACTGGTAATCGAACTCTTTAATATTGGGCTGTTTTCCGGCCAGCCTTCGGGCGGTTTAAAATAACCCGAGATCATTCGTTTAGTCACCCACCAGAAATGCACGTATAGCGGTAGATCGACAAAAACCAGAGTATCCGCCTCATCAAGTCGCAGCCAGAGGGTTTCCATGCAACCAAACCCGTCAATAATCCATCTGTCAGCCTGCAAAATTTCCTGATGGGCGCGTTTGTAGTCTTCATGTGGAACCTCAGCGCCGCCCGATCGATATTGAATCTTGTCTAAGATGTGAAGCGGCAATCCAGTGATGTCCGATAATCTCTTGCTGAGAGTTGATTTACCGCCTCCAGTGTTGCCAAATACTGCTACTTTTTTCATAGCTACTCCTTCGCCCGAGTTCGAGTTTAAGTTTAGCCGATCGACTTTGCGAGCAAATATTTAGCGCGATCGACCTCTTGCCCGCTGCCTTCTACGATTAATAAAACACTGCCCCGAGAAATCTGCTGCTGATAGGCTTTAGCTTGCTCCGAAGTCAGCCCCAATCCAATTAAAGCCCCCATTAATCCCCCCGCAGCCGTGCAAATTCCGCCGCTCAACAGGGTAAAACCGATCGCCCCCGACAGCATCACTTGACCCACACCCGGAAGCGCCAGGAGTCCCGCGCCCAATATCAGCCCGGTAGCACCGCCGAGCAAATTGCCCAGAAACATTCCTTTCTTCAGTCCAGTTGCAGTGCCTGCGATCGCTCCAAACGAGTTGGAGGGAAGGTTTAGAGAATTTTCGCGTTCCTGAGAGCCTTGCCCGAGCAAGAACACCTGCGCTAATGGAAAGCCCGAAAATACTAGACAATCGAGGGCTTCTCCTGCGGCTTCACGGTTGGGAAACGTTCCGAGGACTTGTCGCTGCTGGGTCAAAATCGTATTAAACATTGTCGGATTAGAATTACTTGATTGGTTTCTGTATCTTTCACTACTATTTTACATATTTTTTGAAATAGCAAGGGTGAAACTACCTGAGTGTCAGCTTTTGCTGACAAAAAAGCGATCGCGGGGAAGTTCAACCCGCGATCGCGCTTTCTTAGTCCGCTTCGCACGGACATCGTTTGACAAGGAGCGGTTTCAACCGCCGAGTGGAGTGATGCTAACGGCGAGGTGCGTACATAATCACCAAAACGCCCAGCAAAGCAATCCATCCTCCCAGCAAATCGTACTTATCAGGAGCAATTCGATCGACAATCCAGCCCCACAGAATCGACAGCACAACGAAAACACCGCCGTAAGCAGCATACGCCCGTCCAAAAGTAGCCGGTTGCAGCGTGGGAATCACCGCGTAAACCGCCAAAATAACAGTGCCAATTACGCCTAACCAAGGGCTTTTGCCTTCGCGCAACCACAGCCAAAACAAATAGCCACCGCCAATTTCGCACACTCCAGCCCCAAAAAAAAGCCACAAAGATTGAATCATTTCTTTTTCCGGGAATCGCTCAGCGTAGCAGGTTCTTCAATTGTCAAAGCAGCTTCGTTTTCTTCCCCCGTGCGAATGCGAACTGTGCGGCTTACCGGAATCACAAACAATTTACCATCTCCAACTGTTCCTGTTTTTGCCGCTGCCACAATCGTATCGACAACCGCATCGACGATATCGTCATTGACGACAATTTCAATTCGGACTTTGGGCAGAAAGTCAACCGTAAAAGGTTTGCCCTCCATATCTAAGAGCCCCAAAAAAGCCAGGGGTCTCCCTTTTTGCCGCCCGAATCCCTTCGCACCGGTGACAGTCATTCCCTGAATGCCCAGTTTAACTAAAGCTTCCTTGACGGAATCCAATTTACCAGGCTGGATAATCGCAATAACTAATTGCATAGATTTTAAGTACCTATCGAGATTTAGAAGAAGGGACACCATCGCGCATGGGACGATCAATATCCGAGGGCAAAAACAGGGGTTTGCCTTTGATTAAACTGTCTCCAATCAGGTAAGCAAATCCTCCCACAAAGAAGGCGATCGCAATGCCGATCGCAGTTAGAGAATTTGTCTTGGCATTACCCACTCCAGTCAAACCGTAGTAGAAAATCCCGCCAACCATGAATAAATTCGCGACTAAACCCAACAAGGGAATTACAATTGTTTTGATTGGGTTATGTTCTTCATCTAGCAAATGATCGAGAGTAGCAACTAACGTCACGCCGCAGGTAATCCCGTAGAGCATAAACGTGCCGATATTAGAAACTAACGTGACGATGGTGACGTTATCAACACTCTGCACCGCATAAGCGCCGATCAAAGCCGAGAGTCCACTCAGAAAGTAAATCCCGATGTGAGGCGTGTTGTAGCGCCCGTGTAAAAAGCCGAATACGGCTGGCAATTCGCGATCGCTCCCCATCGCGTAACTGATCCGAACACCCGTTGACAGCGACGATAGCGCTGTCCCGATCAATGCCATGACAACTGTGCTGGCGATCGTAATTTGCAGCAAAAATCCGTTGCCAAACAGCAGCGTATCTCCCAAAATTTTCGCGATATCGCCGATCGGCGCACCCGACGACAATGCTGCGGCAAAACCCGTTACAGTTTTACCGTCAACAGTTGCAGTGTATTGGTCTCCGATGAAAAAATTAGCGGCAAAATACTCAAAAAAATAGCAGATACAAGCCTGAATAAATAAAGATAGAATCACGCCCCGAGGAATATCGCGCTGGGGATTAATAGCCTCGCCAGCCATCGCTGTTGCCGATTCAAATCCGACCAGTAAAAGAATGGCTATCGTCGCTTGGTAAATCAATCCCGATAAATCGTGAGGAACCACAACGCTAAGGGCATTTGCGTGTTCGTAATTCACATTCGGATGACCCAATCGGTACACAATCATCAACAATCCCAGGAAGGTTAGAGAGCTAATTTGCACAATGTTGATGATGATATTAATCAGCGTAGAACCGGTAACGCCCTGGAGGGCAATAAAGCCCACCAGCCCAGTAAAGACAAAGCAAATTAAGGCTTTGCTGAACCAATCCGCTGCAAAATCCGGGTTAAACAACTGCCCGATGTAAACGACAAGCGTTCCCATAAAGCTAATCATAATGCCGGGGTACACCCAGTAATACAAGTGCGCGGCCCAGCCGGTGACAAACTTTGCCAAACGGGCCAAACGAAAGTGTTTGTGCTCCTCTTTTGCTAAGATTGCTGCTTCGGCATAGTAGTAGGAACTGCCCGCACCAGCTTCGGGGTAAGCTTTAGAAAGCGTTGCATAACAGCTTGCGGTTAGTAGGGCTATGCAAGTTGCAAGGGCGATCGCGGCCCACATATTTTTAGCCGAATCCGGCGGGGCTTGCAGTTGGTAAGTCGTCCACAGAAAAGCGCCCGGTGCAATCAGCGCCATCGCATTAATCGTAATTCCTACCAATCCCAGGGTAGGCTTGAGTTCTCCATTAGACTGGGTCATTTGAATCTGTTAAATCCGTCATAATTTGCATATAGCCCCTTATATAAGGGCGAATACTCTATAAATCCGTATCGCCGAATACAAGAGCTCCCTAAAAGTCCCGTTTAATTCAGCTATAAGCTTTGTTCTGTAGGGATTAGAGGAATTATTAATTTTGCACCATCGAATTTCCCGCGATTCTGCGAGTTGTAGCCGTTGGTAATCGGTAGACTTATTGCATACATTTTTGATTGATAAAGAAACCGCATATCGGGGCAGATAAACACAGATAAACGCACCCGGTAGCAGATACCTTTCAAAATATGAAAGGGACTTGCATTCCGAGCGGGAAAAAGCTCGCCCACCTCACTTAATTGAGAAAGGCTATAAACTTTCGTTCAGTTATATTTTATAATTGAGTGTTCTAGTTTTTAATTATACCGAGAGCCGATTTTTTACAGTCCTGAAAGCAAAAATTTGTTTAATGGCATCAGTTAGCCCAATTCTTTAATTGTTCAATTATTCAGTAGTATAAGGTGCGCCAGGCGCACCCTAAATAATGCCGGTTCAAGTCAGTTTTGTTTTAGATATTTTTCAGTGCTCCACCTGCGATCGCCGTTAAAATTGCCACGCCAAAAGCCAGCCGATACCACACAAAAATCCACGTATTCTGAGTTTGCAGGAACTTCATCAGCCACGCGATCGACAAATAAGAAAATACAAACGCCGAAATCGTTCCCACTATCAAAGCTGCAAGTCCAGCATCGCCGATTCCTTCTCCCAAAGCACCCTTCAATTCCACTAATCCAGCCAGAGTAATTGCCGGAATTCCCAATAAAAAAGAAAACCGCGCGGCCGCAGGTCTTTCCAATCCCATGAACAATCCTGCTGTTAGGGTAGAACCCGATCGCGAACACCCCGGAATCAATGCAATTGCTTCAGCTAATCCCATCAAAATACCGTCTTGAACAGTTAACTTTTCATAAGTGCGATGGCGCTTGCCAGTTTTTTCTGCTATTGCTAACAGCAGCGACATGACGATCGAAGCAATGGCGATCGCACCCAAACTTCTCAGCGGCGACTTGTCAAAATCTGGAACCAATGCCTTGATTAGCAGCCCAAAAAAGACTATAGGTATTGTTCCCAAAACAATTCCCAGCGCTATTTGAAACTCTTGCGATTTGTAGTCGCGCCGCACCACGGCATCTACAGCACCCAAAGTTATAGTTGTCAAGTCTTTCCAGAAATACCAAAGCACTGCCACAATACTGCCTAACTGAATTACAGCAGTATAAGCAACCCCCGGATCGCCCCATCCTAGAGCGATCGGCACTACCTTCAAATGAGCGCTGCTGCTGATGGGCAAAAACTCTGTTAATCCTTGTACAATTCCTAAAACAATCGCCTGCACCAGATTGATTTGAGCAGGCCCGGAAACATCAGCAGCGGGCGTTTGGGCGAGGAGTGCGTCAAGCAAAAATATCATTTGTTGTCAGTTCCTAATTGTCAGTTTCTAGCTGTCAGTCACCAGCGATCGGTTGATATCAAATCCGGTGGATTGTACGGGATATTTGTAGGGACGGGGCAGTGCCGTGTCCCTACCCATAGTGCTTACTGTCGATCGCCACTAAAAGCAAATTATCATAATCGATCCGAGACTACTTTAACCTACTCAACAACATTTGCATACATTTTGCTGATAAACTTAGGAAAGTTTTTGCACGCTTTTTCGCTTTCCTTACAGCAACTGCCAACAACCTATGATATTTTCTGAGTACCAAAATTCCCTTATTACTGCTGCTGCTTCAGGCGGACGCTTGTGGCGGCGAATCTTGGGGGCCAGTCTTTTAACGGTGGCGATCGCACTTAGCTTGATACTGCTAACCGGCACGCCACCAGCCTTCGCAACTCTCACCGACGATCGCTTCGACGGCACTATCTATGCCCTATACGCCGGCAACGGTTCCCTAGTTCCTCCTAAAGTCAAGATTACCGATTCTTTCAAACGCAATAAACCCGTATTGTTAGTGTTTTATACTGACGACAGCAGCGACTCCAAGCAATACGCGATCGTCGTCTCTCAACTCCAGGAATTTTACGGGCGCGAAGCCGATTTTATGCCCGTAACAATTGACTCTTTGCCTCCGCAACCGTCACCGAAACTCACCGAACCGAGCCATTATTACGAAGGTTTCGTACCTCAAACTGTGATTCTCGACCAATCGGGAAAAGTAGTTTTTAACGAGAAAGGACAAATACCGTTTGAAAAGGTAGATGATGCTTTTCGGAAAGTATTTGACTTGCTGCCCAGAGAAAAATCGCTCCCGCTCAAACGCCGTGTCGTGAACGAACTTAACGTCGAATTGTCGAAGTAAGTCGAAGTAATAGGTATAGCGGTTCTCAGAAAGATGAGGTACGTAGTTGGGCTTGGGCCCTCTTAGTTTAGTGGTTATATAAGCTGTCAGTCATACCTCATCTTTTTGATAAAAGCTATAATGGCTAATTGCTAGTCGCTATAGCAATTTTCAATGATTCCTTAACCATAGTTTTTTTGTCTTATATTGGGTAAGGTGCGCAATGCGCACCCTACATTTAGGGTGATACAGTCAACAGTCAACAGTCAACCGTCATTCTTCCTCAGTAATTCTTTACAAACCCCATCTCGGGTATCAAGGCAAAATGGACGTGAACTATTTAAACTTTAAACAATGAGTAGAACCTTAATTCCTGTGATTCTGGCCGGCGGTAAAGGCGAACGTTTTTGGCCGCTGAGTCGCAAGCAGCGGCCCAAGCAGTTTTTGAGTCTCGACGGTAGCGGCAAGAGTTTGCTGCAAGCTACTGCGGAAAGACTATTAACATTAGGTAACGGTTGGGACGATTTGTGGGTGGTAACGTCGGAAATGTTGGCTGCGGGAGTTGGCGAACAGTTGCCGCTGCTACCTCCTGAGAACTTGCTGGCGGAACCGGAGGGCCGGGATACTGCGCCGGCGGTGGCTTGGACTGCGATCGAAACTGCGAAGCGTTACGGTGAAGATGCGGTGGTTGGTTTTTTCCCGGCGGATCACTGGATTGGGGAACCGGAGGAGTTTGTCAAGACTTTGGAGGCGGCGGCGGATTTGGCGAGAAATCAGGATGCGATCGCCACTTTGGGAGTAAAACCGAGTTATGCTTCTACGGGTTACGGCTACATCGAACAAGGCGAGGAAATTGGCAGTTTTGGCGGTTTTCCGGCGTACCGGGTGGCTAGGTTTACCGAAAAGCCCGATCGCACAACTGCTGAAGAATTTGTAGCCAGCGGCAAGTTTAGCTGGAACGGTGGAATTTTTGTCTTTCGCGTCGGAACTGTCTTGACAGAATTGCGAAATCATGTACCGGAAATGATGGCAGCTTTGGAAGCGAAAGGTGCGGCTGCTTACTCCGAATTGCCGAAAATAAGCATTGATTACGCTTTGATGGAGAAGACGCAAAAAGCCTGTGTTTTGCCCGTAGGCTTTAGTTGGGACGATTTGGGTGATTGGAATGCGATCGGTCGTTTGCTGCAAGGAGACAAGCCAAATGTCGAATTAGCAAAACACGTCGGAATTGATACCAAGGAAAGCATTTTCTATGCAGCGGATGACAATGAAGTGATTGTCACAATTGGTTTAGAAGATGTGGTAGTTGTCAGAGATGGGAATGTGACCTTAATTGTGAAAAAAGACAGGACGCAGGAGATTAAACAGGTGATTAAAGTGTTGGGAGAAGATGAGAAATTGAAAGATTTGTTATAAAGGGCGTATCACTAAAAAAACAGGTGCGTAGTAAGGACTGAAGTCCTTTCTTATCCAACAAGAACCCTAGGAATAAAGTTCTTACTACCAACCTCTGGACGGAACCAAATTAAAAGCCCACTTATTCATTAGAATCTACTTTCTTCTTAAAATGTTGAGCAAATTCACTTAATGAGTTATTTCGGGCGATCGTTTGATCGGTAATCTCTAGTTTCTCGGCAACTTTATCTGACTCATTCTCAGAATATTGCTGTTTTTTTAAATCTTTATCTTTCAGTTGAGAATTTATCTTTTTGACAATATCTTTAGAAAAATTGACTAAATACTCCTTAGCATTTTTCCCTCCAGATTCAGCTTCAACTATCAAATTTGTTTGACCTTTTTGATATTTATTAGCAAACTTTTCCCATTTCGGATCGGTTCTAGTTCCGAGATTTTTTGTAAAGTAGCAACAAATGCCAAGACAGTCAACTAATAGCCAAGCTTCTAATTCTTGACGTATAAGTATTAACAAACATTTCCCTTGAGATTGTGCTACAACTCTATTGATTCTATTAATTAGAGAATTAGGTTCTTGCAATCGTTGAGCTTGAGATTGTACACCATCTGCATCAAGTAAAAATATCACTATTTCGTTGTTTATAAGATAAATATCAACTGCCTTTTTTAGACCATCACCTCCTGTTTTTTTAATAGCTTGATTAAAAGCTATTTTAGAACTATCCAAAACAGTTATATTGGAGTCATAGTATTTAACAATCTTCTTAGCTATACAGCAAACAGTTTTACTATCAAAATCTGACTCTGGAGCCCAGATAAGAATATTACTCATACTATTGTTCTAAAATTCCTTGTAGTAGATGACTGTGATAAATTGCACTACCTACTCCAAAGTCTCTCATCCATTCAGATAAATCATCCCGACACTTCCCTAACTCATCTACGGGAAAAGCTTGTGTTCCAACGTCATCTGTTTTGCTTAGAAGTAGTACAGAAACATCTGAGTTTATTTCATCCAAATTGAAACAATCAAGTAACTGGGAACTATGAGTGGTAATAATTACCTGTGTTTTTTGAGACAGTCTTTTTACTACAGATGCAACCTCTCTTAGCAGTCCTGGATGAAGATTGCGTTCAGGTTCTTCAATCCCAATCAGTGTAGGTAGCTGATCTTGATGAAGTAACACATAATAAGCCATAATTCGGAGAGTGCCATCTGACATATTGGACAAAGGAATCTCTAAACTACCTTTTTCCAATACTTTAATTATTTTCTCTCCTTCTTCGTCCACTAACTTTAAGCTTATACCCAGACAATCATTAAGTTCTTGACTAACTAATTCAAACTTTTCTCGATCGTTCTCAGCCCAGTATTGTAAAACATCTTGAATTTCCCTACCTGTGCTACCCAGACTGGGAATATTTTCTCTGTTCATTACAATATTGTCGCCAATTACAAACATAGGACTACCTCTCATCGACTTAGGATCTAAATCGTAGAAGTCCCAATTTATGATAAATTCTGCAAGTTTAGCCGTAAATGGTCTGTCTCCAAAATCACCGGCAGACTTTAAGGCTAAGTTGCCAGCTTTAGATTGATATCTCTGAGAATTTCTTCCTTTTTCATCTCGCACTGTACCCTCGCCATTTTTTGATTCTATTACTTTATGCTTACTTATCAAAAGTTGCTCGCGCGAATAAAAAAATTTTCCTTCTTGTAGAGACATAGATACAGTATACTCGGCTGTTTTCTTAGCTTGTTTGACAGTAATAGAAAAAGTAATATCTTGATTTACCCCAAATCTCAAGAATCTTTGCATAAACTCCACAGGGGGGGGAGAACCAACTGTTACCATCTGACTGAGAATCGATAATGCCTGTAGAGAGTTAGACTTTCCGCTAGAGTTACATCCCACTAGAATCGTTAAATTTTTAAAATTTAACGTAAGATCGCCTAAGCTCCTAAAGTTTTTTATGTTAGCTGATACAAGTTCAATAGTCATAGGTAAATGTAATTTGTAGTAGAACAAATTAATTAAGTGTCAACTAGATTAAACCCCGATCGATGCTTTTGGATAACAAACCATTCAGAAAAATCTAGACCATAAAGTCTATATTACCATCAGCAGTAATAGCAAAAGTCCGTGCAGCGCAGCTATCCCGTAGCGAATCGCCCCCACGCCCCAAAACTCTCGCGCCCATTCCCCCAAGTTATTCCCCAAGACACTCGTCAGCTTGGTTAACAGCGCTATCCTAGAGTTATATTGCCCTTAAACCCGATCGACCCGGAGGCCACGTGTTCAGCCTAGTTCAAAACACTTCTCGCAAAGGAGAAATCCTAGAAGTCGTCTTCCGCAACGGTTGGGACTACATGAAAAGCCTCCTAACCGGCCGCAAAACCGACGCACCCAGTCTCCCAACTCCAGCAGTTCTCCGCAACATCCTCGTCGAATTAGGCCCAGTTTTTGTCAAATTGGGACAATTGCTGAGTACCCGTCCCGACCTTTTGCCGGCCGCCTACATCGAAACCCTCTCCACCCTACAAGCGGAAGTACCGCCCGTACCGTGGTCGGAAGTAGAATTTATCGTCCGCAAAGAACTCAAACAATCTCTCGAAGATACCTTCGCCAAATTTAACACTCAGGCGATCGCCGCAGGTTCGATCGCCCAAACCCACAAAGCCACCTTAAAAGACGGCCGCGAAGTCGCCCTCAAAGTTCAGCGCCCCGGTATCGATATTGTCATCGAACAAGACATCGCCGTACTCCGAGGTTTGGCAGAACTTGTCATGCTCACAGACTTCGGTCAACAATACGATATTGTCGCCCTAGCCGAAGAATTTGCGATCGCCCTGCGCGCAGAATTAGACTTCATTCAAGAAGCCAGCTACACAGACGAACTGCGCCGCAATTTATCTAAAAGTAAATGGTTTGACCCCACACAAGTTGTCTTGCCAGAAATTAACTGGGAGTTGACTACAAAAAAACTCTTAGTAATGGAGTGGCTGAACGGAGTACCGATTTTGTTAGGCGATTTGCAAGGAATTCGCCACAAAGGAGATATAAATGCCGAACGCGAAGAAATTACAACCCTACTTTGCCGCGTTTTCTTCCAGCAGTTGTATATCGACGGATTCTTTCACGCAGACCCGCATCCCGGCAACTTATTTTATCTCAAAGACGGTCGGATAGCCCTGCTCGACTGCGGCATGGTCGGCAGATTAGACCCGCGCACTCAGCAAAATTTGACAGAAATGTTGCTGGCAATTGTCGATTTAGATGCTCAGCGCTGCGCTCAATTAACATTGGAAATGGCCGAATTTGCTCAGCCTAAAAGTTTAGCTGTTCTGGAGAACGATTTGGCTCGAATGCTGCGAAAGTATTACAATGTCAGCTTGTCGCAAATGAACTTGTCGGAAATATTTTATGAGGTGCTAGAAATCACCAGGCGCAATAAAATTCGACTGCCAAGCAATCTCGGTTTGTATGCAAAAACTCTAGCTAATTTGGAAGGACTGGCGCGTTCTTTTAATCCCCGATTCAATATTGTAGAACAGGTGAAACCGCTGATGACCGATATGTTTCGGCGTCAGTTATTAGGAGACGATCCGATCCAAGCTCTGCTGAGAACAGCCCTGGATCTGAAAAGCTTATCTTTGCAATCTCCGCGACAGGTGGAAGTGCTTTTAGACCGGGTTACTTCGGAAACCTTGAAGTGGAACTTGACGCTAAAAGAACTCGACCCGCTGCGCCGCACTCTGGGGGATTCTGCCAACAGACTTTCTTTTAGTATTGTTGTGGGTTCGCTGATTGTGGGGGCGGCAATTATTTCTTCTAACGCACAAACTGCTCAGCTATCTTTTCTGAGCAACGGTTTGTTTGGGGCGGCGAGTTTTTTGGGTTTTTGGTTAATTATTAGCATTATGCGCTCCGGGCGTTTGCGGGGATAATGGTACAAGATCATTATGTGTTGTGGAACAGGCATCTTGCCTGTTCTTGAAAATGGTGGAAGATGTAGAATATAGCCTAGTGCAACAAGCGCATAAAGGTAGGCTATGTCACAGCATGATGCTTCTTTCCCAAATTCTGCAATTAGAGACAACCGCCACCGCGGCACTGTGGGCGATTTTTTGAAAGCCAAGGTTGAGGAAAACTCAACCTTATCAATTGTTTCTGCTTACTTTACAATTTATGCTTTTGATGCTTTGAAGGAACAACTTCTAAGTATTAAAAGCTTGAAATTTCTGTTTGGCGAACCGCGCTTCATCAAGTCCCTTGACCCCAGTAAAACTGATAAAAAGGCTTTCCAAATTGAGGATGAGGGCTTGCAGCTACAGAATCGGTTGGAGCAAAAGCGGGTTGCGAAAGAATGTGCAGAATGGATTGAAAAAAAAGTACAGATACGGTCGGTAAAGCAATCTAATTTACTGCACGGCAAAATGTATCACATTGCTCATAACGGAAGCGAAAATGCTATTATGGGCAGTTCTAATTTTACCGTGCGGGGACTGGGATTAGGTACGAAGTATAACAACATTGAACTCAATCTAGAAGTAGATAGTAAACGCGATACGGGCGACCTTAAAGCCTGGTTTCATGAACTCTGGAATGATGCCGAACTCATCGAAGATGTCAAACAAGATGTGCTGCTGTACCTAGAGCAACTTTACCAGAATAATACTCCTGAGTTTATCTACTACAAAACTCTGTTTCATATCTTCGAGACTTTTCTAGATGACCTAGAAAAAAGCGATTTCCTCAGCGAACAGCTACACCTATTTGATACAGAAATCTGGAAATGTCTCTTTGAATTTCAAAAAGACGGAGTTAAGGCAGCAATCAATAAAATCCGACGATATAACGGGTGTATTATTGCTGACAGTGTTGGTTTAGGTAAAACATTTGAAGCTCTAGCGGTTATTAAATATTTTGAACTTCGCAATGAAAAAGTTTTGGTTCTGTGTCCCAAAAAACTCCGCGAGAATTGGACTGTATATCTAGCACAGAACAATAGCGATCTCAATCCTTTGGTTAAAGACCGCTTTAGCTATACAGTCCTATCTCACACCGACTTGAGTCGCGATTCCGGTTGGTCTGGGGACATTAATTTAGAAACGATTAATTGGGGTAACTATGACTTGGTAGTTATTGACGAATCCCACAATTTCCGCAACAACATCAAGAGTAAACGGGACGAATCTGGCAATCTAATTAGAAAGAGCCGTTACGAAAGGTTGATGGATGATATTATCAAGAGCGGTGTCAAAACTCAGGTGCTACTTTTATCAGCAACTCCGGTTAACAATGATTTAAAGGATTTGCGGAATCAACTTTATTTTATCACAGAAGGTGGCGACGGTGCGTTTAGGGAATCGCTGGGAATTGCCAGTCTGCGCGATACACTAGCTGATGCTCAAGGGAAATTTACCAAGTGGGCGAAGAAAAGTAGGGAACGCAAAACTAGCGAACTGCTGGAAGAACTAAGTTCTGCTTTTTTCAAACTGCTTGACGAATTGACGATCGCACGATCGCGCAAGCACATCCAAAAATACTATAAAGATGTGATCGCCCAATTAGGCGGCTTTCCAGAACGGCTCAAACCCATCTCCGTATTTCCTGAGATTGACCTAAAGGGTGAGTTCATGTCCTACGAACAGCTTAACAGCGAAATTTCTAAATATCAACTCTCGCTATTCAACCCTTCAAAGTATGTCCTGCCGCCATACCGTTCGGCTTATGAAAATAAAAGAGTGCAAAACTTCAAACAGAGCGATCGGGAACGCTCTCTAATCGGCATGATAAAGGTTAATTTTTTGAAACGCCTGGAAAGCTCGGTGAATTCCTTCGCTATCACAATGCAGCGGACTATTGACAAAATATCCGAGTTACAAAAACGACTCGAATCCTTCAGGAATTGGCAAGACGAAAACGCGGAAATTGATTTCAAGGATTTAGAGTTCGAGGCAGAAGAAGACGAGGATTTACGAGCGGCGTGGGAGGTTGGCAAGCTAAAAGTTAAAATGGCGCACCTCGATGTCGAAACCTGGTTAAAAGACCTGAAACGCGACAAGGAACAGCTTAAAAAAATTTACAATTCTGCCCAAAGCATTTCTGTTGAACGCGATGCCAAGCTGGCTGAGTTAAAAGAACTAATTGCCGAGAAAGTTAAGCATCCTACAACTAACAAGCATGGCCAACCAAATCGCAAGGTTTTAGTCTTTACTGCGTTTGCAGATACGGCAGTCTATCTCTACGAAGGATTGCGGGAATGGGCAAGAGTAGAATTGAAAATTAACTTAGCTTTGGTCACTGGGGGATCGGCGGCAAATAAGACTACCTTTGGCAAAAACGAGTTCAATCACATCTTGACAAATTTTTCGCCTTTTGCCAAGAAACGCGCCCAAATTCCATCTATGCAGCAAGACTGCGAGATTGATTTATTAATTGCCACAGATTGTATTTCAGAAGGGCAAAATTTACAAGATTGTGATTATCTGATTAACTACGACATACACTGGAACCCAGTCCGAATTATCCAGCGGTTCGGTAGGTGCGATCGCATTGGCAGCCCCAACCACACGGTACAATTAATTAATTTTTGGCCGACAGAGATTTTGGATCAATACATCAATCTGAAAAATCGAGTAGAAGCACGGATGGCTTTAGCGGACATGGCTGGTACATTTGAAGATAACCTGCTGGAGGCAAAGGAGATTCAAGAACTGATTGAGAGTGATTTGAAATACCGCGACAAGCAGTTGCTGCGATTGAAAGATGAGGTGCTGGATCTCGAAGATTTCACCGAGAGTGTAGCCCTAACGGAATTCACTCTCGATGATTTCCGAATGGAACTAGCCAAATACATTGAGAGCAACCGCAAACTACTGCAAGATGCCCCTTTAGGACTCTATGCAGTAGTTCCAACTAACTCGGAGTACCCGATAATTGCTCCCGGCGTAATTTTTTGCCTCAAACAGAAAGGCGATTGTCTTGATAATAAAACCGTCAACCCGCTGCAACCATACTTTTTAGTTTACGTCCGAGAAAATAAGGAAGTGCGATTAACTTTTGCTCAACCCAAACAAATACTTGAAATATACCAGTTGCTGTGTGCGGGGTGTACTGTTCCCTATGAAGAGTTGTGCAATTTGTTCGATCGACAAACTAATAACGGATTTGATATGAATTTGTATAACGACTTGCTGAAGCGGGCGGTTGATTCAATTGCAGATATTTACAAGAAGCGGAGCATCGGCCACCTGCTGTCTAGCCGCCGTGCAGTATTGGTTGAGCAAGCGCATCAGGTTAAAGCAACAACGGATTTTGAACTGATTACCTGGCTGGTGATTAAATGAGCGTCAGCGAACAACAAGCCAAAGCATCTATCAATCAAGCTTTAAGTAGTTTTGCCAAGGGAAAACTTGCCGATAACGCCCGTAATTTGTTCTTTACTCTTGGCTACCGAAGTGATATAATTTATGCGCTCGAACCTAATAGTTCGGATAATTTTATTGCAGAATTTGACAGAGATCAAAAGCTAAACTTTCAAAAAGCTCTCTTAAAGGAATGGCTATCGGTTGATTTTCTCTTCCAATTTACCGGGACAGAAATTGCAGATAATGACCAGCTTGTCGAATTTGATACTAGCAGTGGTAAGAGTGCCTTTTTTACTTCCTACTTGTTTTTCGCGATCGCACTGCGGAGGAGTGCGTACACTATCGAACAACTTGACGGGATTGTCCGCGAGATTAATAAAATTTTACCGATGCCGGCGATCGTTCTTTTTCAGCATGGAGAAACTCTCACTTTATCCATGATCAACCGTCGCCAACACAAAAGCAATGAATGTGAAGATGTATTAGGAAAAGTCAAACATATTAAAGATATCCCATTCGCCAGTCCGACCAACTCTCATTTAAAAATGCTCTTCAATATTTTTTTGACAGAGTTGCATGAGAATCACGGCTTTAGCAACTTTGACGAATTTCATGAAGCTTGGCATAAAACTCTTCCTGACAGCATCAAATTTAAAAAAGAGCGTATACCGTCCGATTCGCTTCGCGTTTACCTGCAAGAAATTCGTCGATTTCCCCTACTTAAAGCTTACGAAGAGATTGAACTAGCTCGTAAGATTGCTGAGTTAAAATTAGCGAGCAGCCGAAAAGCGAAAGACGAAATGGTAGAGTCTAACTTGCGGCTGGTAGTCTCAATTGCTAAAAAATATCAAAATAGAGGGCTGGATTTCTTAGACTTGATTCAGGAGGGAAATCTCGGTTTAATCAGGGCGGTAGAAAAGTTTGATTGCACGAAGGGCAACAGGTTTTCCACCTACGCATATTGGTGGATTCGTCAGGAAATTACGCGGGCGATTTACAACCATTCTCGTACCATCCGACTACCTGTTCACTTGTGGGGCAAAATCACTGAAAAGTTGCCCTTGGTTATTCAATCGGATAAACCGATCATTTCCTTAGATACTCCAATGGGTGAGGACGAAGATTGTACATTGGGAGAGTTGATTGAATTCGATGGGGAAACACCAGAAGATTACATTTTCAACATTAACAGGCTGCGAGACATAGAAAGAGTTTTAAACACCCTCAGTTCGCGCGAACGTGAGGTTATGCGGATGCGATTCGGCTTGGATGACGGCTGTGAGAAAAGTCTACAGGAAATCGGCAATATATTTGATCTTACCCGCGAACGGATTCGGCAAATTGAGGGTGAGGCTTTGAAAAAGTTGCGATCGCAGCGTCGCAGCACATTGCTAGAAGATTATATTCGCCCGACAGCAATTGACCAAACTCACACAAAAAGATTGATCGCCCAACCGATGCAGCCCAGACTGTTCAACATTTCAGAAAACTTGTCTCGCAGCCATTGCGACACTTTCTTGCAAGAGCCTGTAGGTGATAAAATAGTTGAGATAGCTAATATGACCGAACCATTAATTCCTTCTAACAATTTCATAGAAGAATCAAATATACAACAAACAATATTGGCTGAGACTTATCTGTCGAGTGCCGAGGGAAGTGAAAAAAATCTGAATTATGCAAATTTGAATGAGCATAATTTCCACATTGCCGAACTGAGAGAAAATAACTTGAATGGAGTGATTAAACCGATGGAACACAATTCAGCAGACTTACTCAAACAACTCACCGCACTAGAAGATGTTTTTTCCCAACTGGAAGCACGGCTGTCAGAGGCGAGTGGAAAGTTGCTTTACCCTGGTATACCTATATGTCAAAAGCTGATTCAAGAACTTGACGATTCCGGTAAAAACTTTATTCAGCTTCGCGACAAGGCGCTAGAAATGGCTGAATATTTGGCAGTATCGCCAATGCTGAAGGCTGAGGAAATTGGTTCTTTAGCAGATATCAAGTCTGTACTTGAGCGTGTTGATTTTGCCGAGAAGCAAAAAAGTGCGATCGCTCTTGTCCGCGACTCTGCTTTGAGGGTTCTGGAACGAATTTTAGCGATCGCCCATCGAGTAGAGAGCAATTTTCAGTCATTGCTGGAATGTCAGGAAAAAGCCCGCGAACTTCAACGCGCCATTTCCGAATCCCACGAGTCTGACTTGCATCCCGACACCCAACTATTGGCTGATGGCAATCATCCATTCTGCAAACTGCTAACACTAATTGCAGAATGGGAAGAAGCAGATGACGAACGTTTAGATTCCTTAGAGGATGCGGTAACAGCATCATTTGGAAAAACTCTGGCGAGGGCAGCAGGGAGAGGAAAACTCATTATTCAGGCGAAACAAGTCCCAGATTTACCTCCGGCTTATACTAACACAAACCTAGACAAAACTTCCTTAGTTAATGTTACGAACTATGAAACAGTTCCTATTGTCGAAGAACCACCCGCAGCAGAGTTGAATGTGGTATCGACAGAGAAGGCGATCGCGCAGCCAACCCCTGAAAATATCCCAGATATTCCACCAACAGAACCGCCAACCGCAATTCAGATAAATCAGCCCAATTCTGAAAAGCAACAAGGGAAAGAAGTTGACAAGCAGGGGAATAAAAAAAGAGAAGAAAAACAATCTCTCTACAGCTCCTCGCCCAATGATACCGCTCAAAAAATCGCTCAATCCATCTTGGACGGCACCGATCGAGAACGTCCAGCAGTTTTGCGCGACTTAGTTTGGCGGCTGATTTTTGAACAAAAACTCAGCCTTGCATTTCATTTAGCTCGCTGCTTTGAAAAACAATACTCCAACTTTGAACCGCACCTGCCACCGCAGTTAATTCGAGCAGTATTGCTAGGACAAAACCTGCGCTATGACGTAGGATATGGAAAACTTGCAAATCTGCTTAAAGATGACTTCACCAGTTACACCGCCAGCTATTCATTACCCGACAAAAGTGAATGGAATCAAGCTGCAAGCTTGCTCTTGGCAGCAGCAGCACTGCGGCCGTCTTTACTAGCGCCAAATACTGGTGCGAAGCACCTTCTCCAGCAGCTTCACTTCGGTAAAGCTGGACTTGCAAAACTGTACGATTATTGCCAAATTATCGCCAAACACGGCGATCGGCAGCGGGCGCTGGATATCACAGCCATCAAGAAAGCTCAAGACCAGGCTGACATACAAAAATCTTTAGACGATCTGCATCAAAAAATCGAAACTTGGTGGTCTCAAGCACAGAAAAAAGATATGATTTACCCGCCGGCGAAGAAGGTTTGGCAGGATTGGTTGAAGCCGGACGAACTGATTCACTCTTTACTATTTCCTGTACTTGAAAGCGATTTGAGTAAACTTTCAGCACTCAAGCAGAAAGTCAATCGATTGTCTGACGAATCCCAGATAGACTCTGAAGTTGAGAAGACCGATCGTAAAATTCGCCGCAGTCGCAGTGACGCCATGATGGGGAAAGCCGTGATTCAGTTTCGCGATCGCGTTCGTGAACCTGTTGATTTGGTGGGAAAGTGGATTGAAATTCAGGAATCGCGCTTAGCTGAAAGCGAAAATTATCTTCAGAAAGAAGCCAAACAGTTAAAACAAGATATTGAGAATCTTCAAGATACTGTTCTCCAAGAATTGGATACCTTTGAGGCGACAAAACCTCCAGTGTTTATTTTAGCTGGTATTGCCTGTTGCCGAAAAGCTGTGGAAGACATCGGCAATATCTTCGATCCAGATACCGAATTGCCAACCGCAGAACCTTACCCAAGACATATCCTGCACGCGGATCTGTTAAGAATGCCGTCTATGCCTATCAACGATGCCGGGGAACTGGATCTGGCTAATCCTGAAGCGGGTATAGATGGAATTTTGGAGTTGGTAAAAAATGATATTTGGGATTGGCAAAAAGCATTCGATATGCACAGTTATGTCTGTAGTTCAAAAGCGGTCGGAAATCACGAAGCTACGGCGCAAATCATCGAATACCTAGAACACAACCCCGAACCAACATTAGACCTCGCTCAGCTAAAGGACGAACGCAATAATCGGATAGAAGAGTGCCAAGTAATTTTGCAAGAGCAGGTCGAGACTACTAGCAAACAGCTCGAAAATGCCGTAGCTTTCGGTTTGTTAAGAGAAACAGATAGAACTGCTTATGCGGCACAGATTGAAAGCATTAAAAATGCTCTGGAAACAACCAGGCTGTTTTCCGAAAAGATTGAGCTGCTTCGCGCGATCGGTGAAGCAATTAGCGCCAAGCGCCAGGAACAGATCGATCGAGTGTCGGAGCAATTAAATAGTCTTCAGCAAACAGGTATAGCAGATGCCGATCGTACCAGAATTCGCAGTGTCTTGGAGCAAGGCGATATCCTGACGGCTGAGGAATATATAGATATGCTGAAAAAGGGGCGATCGCTTCCTGAACCAGAAGAAAAGAGAGATGCTTTTAAAGACTTCTTTGAGCATAAGTATGCTGCGATCGAAAAAGTGCTTGAGGAGTGCGATCGCGATCGACAAAAAAAGCAAGACCTAATTCCCAACATTTCCAAAGGGAAAAGTATCGCAAAAATCCAGATACCGCAAGGATCTCAAGCTAAAAAAGCCGCTGATATGCTAGACGCTTGGTTTGCAGCCAAGGGAAGGAAGCAAGAAATCACAGAGAAAGATGCTCGCCAAATTCTAAGCAACCTCGGTTTTAACATAACATCTCTTACATTTAAAAAATCAGGACAAAATACCTGGATTGACGTTAATGCTGAGCCGATATTTGACCAAAATCGCTGTCCTGTGTCTGCCTATGGTTCAGCCGCGAATGGTCATTACCGCATTCTTTGCGTATGGGATAGACCGAACGAACAGGATCTCCTCAATGCCGTTGGAGAAACTGCTCTGGGAGGACCAGTATTCGTCTTTCATTTTGGGCGAATGACCGTAAAGAAACGCCGAGATTTGGCTGATTTGTGCCGGCAGCGTCGGAGCACTTTCATTGTGATAGATGATGTGCTGATGCTCTACCTTTGCGGAGAACAAAAAACACGTCTACCTGTATTGTTTGACTGTACCTTACCCTTTACTTTCTTAGAACCGTATAAAATCGCAGCAGGAGTAGTTCCGCCTGAGATGTTTTACGGGCGAGTACGAGAAGGAGAATCCATAATCGATCCTCTTGGTTCTTGTTTAATTTATGGAGGTCGGCAGTTAGGTAAAACGGTTTTGCTTAAGTATGTACACCGGACTTTTCACGCAATCGACAATGGAAGGAACGCCCTATGGCTGGATATTCAAAAAATTGGACGCGAGCAACATTTAGATGAGATTTGGGATCGATTAAACGAAGAATTGGACAAATTGGAAATTCCCAGTCCCAACCCGCGCAATTCCGTCCGCAAAAAAAGCTTGCAGCGGATTAAAAGTTGGCTGGAATTGGACAACCAGCGGCGCTTTTTACTGTTGTTGGATGAGGCAGATAATTTCCTTGAAGCTGATGGTAAGGAGGATTTCTCCCGCTGCGATGAACTCCGAAAATTAATGACGGAAACTAACCGACGTTTTAAGGTGGTCTTTGCCGGATTACACAACGTTATGAGAACCACTAGACAAGCAAACCACCCGCTGGCTCACTTTGGCAGCCCAATCTGCATTGGACCTCTACTGAATAATGGTGAAATGCGATCGGCAACAGCTTTGGTAGAACGTCCGCTGGCTAGTCTTGGCTATCGTTTTGAATCGCCAGATTTAATTCCGCGCATTCTTTGGCAGACCAACTATTATCCGATCTTGATTCAACTTTATTGCGAGCAGTTACTCAAGCACATCACTAACCCAGATATCCCTACTTTTGATGCGAAAATTAGTCCGCCTTATGTGATTACTTCTCGCCATGTAGAAGAAGCTTATCAAAGTCAAGACCTTCGCAAAGAGATTCGCGATCGCTTTAAGTTGACACTGGGACTCGATAAGCGCTACGAAGTAATTGCTTACTCGATTGCTGATGGCTCTCTGGAGAATGAAACAGGTATGGAGAATGGGTTTTCGGTATCTTGGATTCGCGAGCAAGTCTTGTATTGGTGGTCTGAAGGATTCGCGGGAAGGTCATCGGAAGACGAGATCCTTGCTTTACTAGAAGAAATGGTCGGATTAGGAGTTTTACGGGAAACCGATGCAGGTTGCTTCACTCTGAGAAGTTCTAATTTAGCCTTGCTGATGGGTACGCAGCCCGAAATTGAAGCAGAACTTCTCAGGGATCGCAAAACTGCACCTGAATACGAACCTGCTACTTTTCGGTCTCCTCTTATTGTGAAAAATAAAGCTGATTCCCGGCGCAGTCCTTTAACTGTTCAACAGGAATCTGAGCTGCTGCGCCGGGAGTACGGTGTCTCTATTATATTTGGCTGCCAAGCCGCAGGAATTGACGATTTGAGAGTTTTTATGGAAGCAGCATTTAGTAAGAAAATTTCCCCATTCCACTATTTAGAAAACCTCTCAGACAGAGCTGATTTTAGCCAGCGTTTAACAGAAATTAGTACCCGTCGCCCGAAAAAATCCACGACGATCGCTGTTGTGTCAGCCACCACTCATTGGAGTAAGGATTGGGTTGATGAGGCAATTAAGAAAATCAAAAGATTGAAGAAGGAAGACTCGTTTATCCAGCTTGTTTTTGTCACCGATCCTCAGAAGGCTTGGCAGTTAGTCGAGCGTAATTCCACAAGTTTTGATTCTTTTAAGGAACTGAGATATTTCAGTCTCAAACCTTGGCACGATGCCGCACTGCGACATTGGTTGGAAGATGCTAATTTGCCCGCCGAACTAGAAGTTAGAAAGAAGATTACGGAAGTGACAGGGAATTGGTCAAACCTGCTGCAAGAATTCTATCAATTTTCCCAACTTAATCCGCATCGCTGGCAAGATTCCTTGGGGGAACTGAAGCATCAATTTAATAAATCTGACAAACTAATTAATTCAATGGGCTTTGACGGTTGCGAACCTCAAAGAAAACTGGTGATGAGAACTTTGGCAGGGGTGCATCTCACTTTGGCGAGTATGCCAAAAAAGGGTTAAAATGAAAAAGCCAGTAAAATCGCCAAATAAAAATAA
>NZ_JAUBWA010000072.1:0-36507 GCF_036702825.1 Microcoleus sp. A003_D6
CAACCGCTTATGTCAGATTTTTTGCTTCCTACTCTTCTAAGATAACTGGGGTTATATTTAATTGCAAGCCCCTTAGTCATGGCTGACAAGCCTCAATCGATCGGCTTCAGTCGGCTCGCCGTCATAACAGGGGTAGCAGCAAGTAGAGCCCGTAGTGCTGTGCGTCCAGCAAACGTAATAGACCCAAGTGTTAGCGGCGAAACTCGAATGTTTTTCGGGAAGCCAGCGAACGCCTAGAACCTCGCCGAAGTCGGTAGATTCCTCATCATCATCATCATCAAGCCAATCTTCAGCAACTAAATCGCCAATCTTGAATCGGGGTAAAGGACGGCCGGCAAAAAAGCAATCGACTGATTGAGTGTGCGGAACGAGAAACGGCAAAGCGACCGACGCTGCTTTTTGCAGGAAGTCACGTCGAGCGAACGTAAATAATTGCGATCGTCCGCAAAGACAATCGTCTAAAAATGTCATAATTTATCGGCTCCAAACGTTCCAATACAACGGCTTGGGGAAGTCGTGGTTTGTTCGGTGTGACTAGCACCGCTCAACCGCGCATCAATCTTCCTTAGTTACTCACGATTGCAGACTTACAATCCCTTGTCAACACAGGGACTGTAAAGTTTTGTTTCGCAAAAGTTGTCCCTAGAATCAACATATTAATAGCATCAAAGCGGGCGTAAATGCTCCAAAATCTTGCCGTCTAAATACACAGCATTAATCACTCTTTCCGACGTATCACACCACTTAGCAACCACCGCACTCGGTACACCCTTGCCTACCTGTTCGCTGATAAAAGTATCTCGACAAGAGTAAGGCGTGGTTGTCTTACAATCCTGTTGATGTTGGCGGGTGCTTTCAGTAATCGGGTCAACCAACTTATGCCATACCTGCTTAGTGAAATTGTTGTAGTTAATCGCCCCGCCCTTAATAGGTGACGGAAAAACCAATCTATCCTTGTCAGTCAGACTTTGTGGCTTAATGCTTTTCAACAACTGAACCAATTCTTGATTGCAAGGAAATTTACGCCGTTTGTTGTTTTTACTGCCGTCAACCCTTGTCTCCTTACCGCTTGGGTGCTGTATACTCCCGTTGAACACAATGTGAGAAAAGTCAGGAGCGATATCGCCCCATCTCAACCCCACAGCTTCCGAGGGACGGCATCCAGTCAGCAGCCAGAACTGCACCATAGGGTAGTAAAAACAAAACTTTTGCCCGGTTTCTCCCCTCCCGTTCCACGTCCCTCTGTGATTCTTAAAAGCCTCCAATACCAACTCTTTCTCTTGAGCCGTAAAGGCATTAGGCTCAGGGTCACTTTCCCAGTTGTGCTTAGGCAACTCTGCCGACATCCCTTCAAACGGGGAAGCGGTCAAACCCTTCACAATCTTGAACTTAATCCCCCATTTTACCGCTGCATTTAGATGAGTTAAAACCCGTTTGGTCATGCTGTTAGTCGTATCCTCTAACAGCCAAGCGCGTACTTGCAAAGCACTGTCCTCTGAAAGAGGCTGGTAGGGACAGCGGTCGATATAGCTCTGAATGCCCGTCACCATGTAATTGAATGTTGTTGTCTTGAGTGTGGGCTTCTTGAACTCCAAGTATTTAGAGAACAACTGAGCCAGCGTCAATTCCGGCTTAGGCTTGATAGTCTCAACGACGGCCAAGTGAGTCTGCGACTTGTACTTTTTGAGCGTGGGGTCAAACCGCTCAAACTTGATATCAGATTCAATTAACTGTGCTTTAGCTTCTGCCAGCTCCCAGTTTTCAGGAGTATCTGCCAGATTAAGGTAGAGGAATTTTTGCTTCCCCCCGTAAAGATATCTCGGCATCTGCAAGCGCAGCCGGCCGCCATTGGTTTGAACTACTACGGAGCCTTTTTTAGCTTTGCTCGGTGGAAGATTGACCATAAAATTCTGTCAACTCAACGTCCCCATCATACCCGTTTGAATACAGAATGAATACAATTCTCGGTCTGCCTTGTGTCGAAACCGCTAGAACGTTCCACAGGTAAGGGATTCAAGACTACCCCCATTTAGCCTTCCAAGCTAACTATGCGGGTTCGATTCCCGCTGCCCGCTTACTACAGTTAAAACCTCAAACTCACGAGAAATCAACGGTTTGAGGTTTTTTATTTCGCAGAATACGGGTGAGGCGGGGGTCAAAGTGACTATCAAATGACTATCAAATGACTACAAATTGACTATCAAATGACCTTTTTGGATACAATTTGGAGACAATGTGACTAGAATTTGACTAGAAATATCCAGCCGATAGCCAATAGCGGTAAGGTGCGCGGCAGAAGAGCACCCTACATAATTAGGTTCTGTCGAAGTCCTCTATCTGCAAGAATAATGAGTTAACATAGAGTGTCCTGATTTGGCAAGATTGCCGATCGAACTCAGCTTGAGTTATGACTGATTCGGAGTCGCATCAGTCACAAGGAGTGCCAGTGAAATATTTTTCAGTAGTAATGTATTTGCTGCGGGAACGGCAACAATTTCTCGAAGAAATTCGCCAAGGTGTCAAGCTCAAATCTAAAATTTTAGGTTTGTTGATTTCTAGTACCGTATTTTTTGGCATTTATGGAGCGATATTAGGTGCATCTAGTACGTGGATGCAATGTTTGGTTTCAGCAATTAAGTTGCCAGCCCTTTACTTGCTGACACTGACTATTTGCTTCCCTACACTGTACTTTTTTAATGTCATGTTTGGTTCCAAACGAACGTTTGAACAGTATTTGACATTGTTGATGACATCGATGGCGATGATTAGCATTTTGCTGTTTGGATTTGCACCTGTCAGTCTGTTTTTTCTCATCAGCAGTACCAATTACACTTTTTATCTGCTGCTGAATGTTGCTATCATGGCAATCACAGGATTTTTGGGAGTAAACTTCATTTATCAAGGAATGCACTTTCTGTCCGAACAAGATGCGGAAGGCAAAGACATCAGGCTAAATATTTTGCGCTTCTGGTTGGGACTTTATGCGTTTGTTGGCAGTCAGTTGGGATGGACGCTGAGACCGTTTTTTGGCGCACCGGGACAAGCTTTTGAACTGTTCAGAAACCGAGAAAGCAATTTTTATATGAGTCTGTGGGATTCAATTAGGTCTCTGGGAGGATTTTAATTAATGCCAACTTAAGGAGATTTGAAATAGTGATACAAGTGGATTTGGATGAATTGAGAATTCCTGAAAAGGAGTTGGAGGATTTGAGCGGAATAGCTTTGAGCGACGGTTTTGCAGCGGATTTTTACCGACCTGCGGCACTCCGGGACGGGAAAAAGCTGTTTTCTCTTTTGTTGAATGAGTTGCTGATATTTTGCGTGACGCTTGTTGTGTCGCTGCCTGTTGCTTTACTGGCGACTAAAAATCAAGTTAATTCAGTTAACGATGCGGAGGTATTTGTCCGGGTTTTACAAATAACTTTGGGTTTGTCGCTGGCGATTACTGTTGCTTGGAATGTCTATAAATGGGTTAAGACCAAACCTCTGGAAACGCTAGCGGGTCTGCTGGATGAAGTTGAGAAGTATCATGAGGTGATTCAGGCTTTAGATATTATCGATCGCCTAACGGCTGCTGGCAATCTACAAGCCAATGTAATTAACCGAGGAGATGCAATTGAGGCATTAAAAATCACTAGAGAAAGTTTAGTCTGTGCTTTGAAAACAGAAAGAATTCTCAGGGAAAATCAGAAATTTATCGGTCGCCGTTACGAGTTATTTGCTAATATTGAAAGTAATTTGGCTGCTCTGATGGCGGTGGATGTGAGCGATCGGGCGACTGAATACGGGCGATTGCTAAATGAGGCTTTGGAAATTGGGATGAGCGTGCACAAAGAGGTAAGAAAGTTGCAAAAAGGCAAGTAAATTCAAATTGCAGGTTCGCAGTCAGGACTAAAGTCCTTCCATCTAAGTTTTAAAAGACTTACGCAACTGGCACTTTTATGGGGGTTAATTTTTAGGTACATTTTGAGGTATGTTGTTGCGCTTCAGCGCTCTTTTATACATACATGAAAGAGCGCTGAAGCGCAACAACGTACCTTTATTTAATCTGTAGGAACTACGAACCTTTTTTGGTGACAAGTTTAATCCTCAAAAATATCCAACTGTTCGCCCTCAGACTCTTTTTTGCCATCTTTTTTAACACCTTTCCGCAGCCCGATCGCAATTTTGCTGTGTTTCTCAATCTGCTTCATCACCTGTCTCGCCCTGTCAATCACCGACGGCGGTAAACCGGCCAATCTGCCCGCTTCAATCCCGTAAGATTTGTCAGCACCTCCCGGCTGAACTTGGTGCAAAAATACGATTTGATCCGGCAATTCTTTCACTGTCACCTGATAATTTGCGACATTATCTAAAATAGAAGCTAACTCGTTCAACTCGTGATAGTGAGTCGCAAAAATAGTCCGCGCCCGAATCTCGTTTGCTAAATATTCCGCCACAGACCAAGCGATCGAAAGTCCGTCAAACGTCGCCGTTCCCCTGCCAATTTCATCTAACAAAACCAATGATTGCGGCGTCGCGTGATTGAGAATATTTGCAGTTTCGTTCATTTCCACCATAAACGTAGACTGACCTGTTGCCAAATCATCTACTGCGCCGACGCGGGTAAAAATGCGATCGCAAATTCCCAACGTCGCAGCTTTCGCCGGCACAAAACTGCCCATCTGCGCCATTAACTGGATCAAACCCACCTGCCGCAAATAACAGCTTTTCCCGCTAGCATTCGGCCCGGTTAAAATAATTAAATCGGGGCGGTTTAGCGATGCTTCTCGACCCAAAAAAGCCGAATTCGGGACAAAAAATCCCGGCGGTAAAGACTTTTCCACCACAGGATGACAACCTTCAATAATTTTAATTTCCCGACTTTCTGCCATAGTCGGGCGACAGTAATTTTGGTAAACCGCTACTTCTGCCAAACCGCACAAAACATCCGCCGCCGCCACGGCGCGGGAAACATTGCGAATAATTTCGGCGTGTTCTCCTACCTCCGATCGCACTTTAGCAAAAATATCGTACTCCAATTGATTTAAATCTTCCCGCGCTGTTAGAATTCTCACCTCCCTTTCTTTTAATTCTTCAGTGCTGTAGCGTTCTTCATTGGTGAGAGTTTGCTTGCGGGTGTAGTCGTTCGGCACTTGGTCTACTTTCGATTTGGTAATGCTGATGTAATAGCCAAAAGCTTTATTGTAGCCTACTTTTAAATTAGAAATTCCCGTGCGTTTTCTCTCAGTTGCTTCTAAATTTGCAATCCATTCTTGGTCGGCTGATGCAGTTTGGCGCATTTCATCTAGCATGGCATTGATTCCCCCTCGAATCAAACCTCCTTCTTTTAAATGGATCGGCGGTTCATCAACTAAATGAGCGTGAATTTGAGTTGCTAATTCTTCTAAAATTGGCGGTACATTTTGCAGCGCTTTCAAATAGGGCGAGATCCCTTGAGCTGCGATCGAGGCTAATTCCGGCAATTTCGAGAGAGAATCAGCTAAAGCGACCAAATCTCGGGCGCTAGCTGTTCCCGAACCGGCGCGGCCTGTCAGTCTTTCAATGTCGTAAATTTGGCGCAGCAACTGCTGCAAATCTTGGCGCAGCGGATTATTTTCTACTAATTCTTGAATCGTGTCGTGTCGGGCGCAAATTCCTTTAATGTTGAGCAAAGGTTGCAGCAGCCAGCGGCGCAAAGCGCGGCCTCCCATTGCAGTGCTGGTTTTATCTATAGCCCACAGCAGCGAACCGTGAAAAACCCCATCTCTCACTGTTTGAGTAATTTCGAGATTGCGGCGGGTTTGGTAGTCGAGTGTGAGAAAATCGGTGAGAGTGTAAGTGTGCAATCTTTGCAAAGAAACTGCTTTTTCTTTTTGAGTTTCTTCGAGATATTGCAGCAAACCGCCTGCGGCGCGCACTGCGAGGGAAAGGTGTCCGCATCCCATGCCTTCGAGCGATCGCACTTTGAACTTTTGCAGGATTCTCTGTTTTGCTTCGGACAAAGTAAACGGAATTTGCGATCGCAAAGAATAGCAAAACGAATTCGGCAAACACTCCGGTAAATGCTCGGATTTCTCTCCGGGCCTCAACATCGTGACTAAATCCGGCGCATTAGTCGGTATCAGGACTTCCGAAGGTTGCAAGCGCAGCAATTCTAGGGTTAATTGTTCTAAACTATCTGCTTGAGTAGTTACGAATTCTCCCGTAGAAATATCTGTATAAGCCAATCCCCAATGTTCCCCAGCGATGACGACTGCTGCTAAAAAGTTATTTTGTCTGGGTTTGAGCATTCCGTCATCCGTCAAGGTTCCGGGAGTGAGAATGCGGGTAATTTCTCGCTTGACTTGGCGGCCTTCTTTAGCAGCAATCGAGGCATCTTCAACTTGGTCGCAAACTACCACAGCATAGCCTTTTTCTACTAACATTGAAGTGTAGCGGTCGAGGGCGTGGTGCGGCACTCCTGTCATCGGCACTCTGCCGATTTCTTTGCCGCTTTCTTTACTCGTACAAACAAGTTCTAGTTCCCGCGAAATAGTAACTGCATCTTGGAAAAAACACTCAAAAAAATCTCCCACTCGAAACAATAAAAGTGCGTGGGGATACTGTTCTTTCACTTCCACATACCGCTGCATCATCGGAGTTAGCTTGGTGAATTCTAGTAGGCGGTGGTCGGCATTGCGGATGTTAGCTTGATTGGGGTCTGTTGGGGTAGATGCAGTGTAAGGCATAAAAGGCGATCGATAAATTTTAATCTTTAACAACTGTAGCGCAAGCTCGGCTTTTAGCTATAACTAATGATACAATATTTGACGATTAATCCTCCTTAAGCAGGGTGCAGGATTGTCCAGATTAGAGTTGAGTGTTGAGCTATACAAAAGCCACGCACCCTACTTAATAATCGATAAACCCGCTTTTACTTGAGAAGTTTTCGGTCGCTATTTATCTAAAGTGAGCCAAAACATCTGCTTTAGTGAGATTAAGTGAGAAAAGTTTATTTTTTGTGAGATGAGAGCGATCGGCGATCGACAAAAACAATCTCAGCTATGTAGTTGTTAGCTGTTAAGCTGTTGTGCATTTAAATTGTATATTTCGAGTCCCGATCGAACAATCGTCAAATCCTCTCCCCCTCTCCCCTTCTCCCCCTCTCCCTCTCTAATACCATAGGCAATCTAGATGCAACACAGCTTATAGCAGATATTGAAGGAAGAAAGAAGAAGAAGGAAAAAGGCTTTAGTTATCGTCGCGAGAGAGGAAGAAGGCTTTAGTTATCGTCGCGAGAGAAGGAAGAAGCAATCTTCCGCAAGGGTTTAAGTAATTAAGAACGTCCTAACAGTCGGGCGCGGTTGCTATAAATGTTGGGGGTTAACAGAAGAATGTTAAATTTCCCGCACTTTAGGGGCATAAACTTTACATTTTTGTTATTGAAAACAGCCGGAAGATAGATTTGTAAATTATACCTCGGGTAGAGAGAGAAGATATTTTATATGCTTAAAATTAAAACATCCAAGCAGGTAATTTATCGGCGTAGTAAATTTAAGATTTAGAATCAAAAATCTGCTAGCTAGTAGTTAACTAGAGAGAGGAAAAAAATAATGAAAGCTCTTTGCTGGCACGGAGCAAATGATGTGCGAGTTGATAATGTACCAGACCCAACAATTATCAATCCGCGCGATGCGATAGTTAAAATCACATCTACAGCAATCTGCGGCTCGGATTTGCACCTTTACAACGGCTTCATCCCGACGATGCAATCGGGTGACATCATGGGGCACGAATTCATGGGGGAAGTCGTCGAACTCGGCAGCGAAGTCAAGAACTTAAAAAAGGGCGATCGCGTCGTCATTCCTTTTACTATTTCTTGCGGCAGTTGCTTCTTTTGCAACCGCGATTTGTGGTCGCTGTGCGACAACTCCAACCCCAATGCTGGATTGGCTGAAAAAATCTACGGTCATTCGCCGGCGGGACTTTTTGGCTACTCGCATTTAACGGGTGGTTATGCAGGAGGTCAAGCAGAATACGCGCGGGTTCCGTTTGCAGATGTCGGCCCTTTAAAAATTCCCGACGGACTTTCGGACGAACAAGTATTGTTCCTCACTGATATCTTTCCAACCGGTTATATGGCGGCCGAAAACTGCAATATTCAGCCGGGAGATACAGTTGCTGTTTGGGGATGCGGGCCTGTCGGACAATTTGCGATCAGAAGCGCGTTTATGCTGGGGGCCGATCGAGTAATTGCGATCGACCGCGTACCGGAACGCTTGCAAATGGCGGCCGCAGCCAAAGCTGAAATCATCAACTACGAAGAAATGGACGCCGGGGAAGCCGTCACCGAAATGACGGGGGGACGCGGGCCCGACGCCTGCATCGACGCGGTGGGAATGGAAGCCCACGGCACCGGTCTCGACGCTTTGTACGACAAAGCTAAGCAAGCGGTGCGGTTGGAGAGCGATCGACCTACCGCCCTGCGACAAGTAATCCTCGCCTGTCGCAAAGGTGGCACAGTCTCAATTCCCGGCGTTTACGGCGGCTTTGTTGACAAAGTGCCATTAGGTGCAGCTTTCAACAAAGGCTTGACCATGAAAATGGGACAGACGCACGTTCACCGCTATTTGCGGCCTTTGCTCGATCGCGTTCAAAAAGGCGAAATTGACCCGTCATTCGTAATTACCCACCGAATGAAATTGGATGAAGCGCCCCACGCCTACGAGATTTTCCTCAACAAAAAAGACAACTGCATCAAAGTTGTCCTCAAACCCTAACTCACATTCAACTGACAAGGAGAAACTATGCTTTTACAAGAAAAAGAATCAGGCGACTTGGTAGAAATCCTCGATATCGAGGGTTTAATCAGCCCTGCAAAAAATGAGGTATTAGGGCGAAATCAAGCAGGTGAAGAAGAGCAAGAGCCAGCGAATTTTCCGAAGGGTAAATTAGTTTTTCCATCCGGCGAAGTTTTGCCCCGTTGCTGGACTGAGAAAAATTATAAAACTAATTGATATCGTTTCCAGTTGCATCGGAATAATAAAATCGAGTCAACAGTCAACAGTCAACAGTCAACAATCACCTGACGTTGCAACCGGAATTGATATGATTCAAGGGAAACCGCCAACCTAATACCCAGAGCCCAGACTTCTTTAAGAAGTCTGGGCTCTAACAATTTTAGGTAAAAAGGGAGATTAATTGTTAACGATCCGATCGACTTGATGCGCTTCTGTGATATCTGGAATATCCAGCCGCGCAGCTAACTTGCGAATGACTGCTTCAGGAACCGGTGCTGTGCGCGATCGATTCCGCTGCAATACTTCATCCAAAGGAACTTCCAGGTAAACAATGCGAATTTGCGCTTGATAATCTGCAAAAAAATTAATTAATTGCTGGCGCATTGGTTTAGTAGTGTTGGTAGCATTCCAGATAAAAGAACGCCCCAATCTCATATATTCCCGCGCTCTATTTTTGGCTTCCATTATTACATTGCCGGGAGTTTCATCTGGAGGGACATTCATCTCTTTCCGCAGTGCATCCAGCGAGATTACCGGCAAATCTGGCAGATTTTCCCGAATCCAATAATCTTTACCGCTTGCGGGCAATCCCGACATCAAGATTACTTCGCATCGAGTATCGTCAAATGCTTCGTAATCCGGGTTTCCATTCTCTTTGCGGAAGTAGATAAATCGGCTGTGTGCTGATGGGAATTGTCGGGGAGAATCCAAACAATTATTCTCTTGACAAAACTCGCGAAATAGTTCTATTTTATCGAGCAATTCTTGTCTGTCGCTACACTGTCTGCCGCGCACGTCTGCTTCGGCTAAAAGTGCGAGGAAATCGCAGCGGACAACTTGACTGACTTTAATTACAGACTGCTGGGGGTTGGGTTTGTCGATCAGCCAGATGGGTAAACTGCCGAATTTGACGATCGCCACAACTGTTTCGCGAATGTCAAATTGCACTGGCGGCTCGAATTGAGATAAGATTTGTCTGACCATTCTCGCACCTTGGCGGGCGTGACCTTTTGAGCTAATTCTGCCGTCGGCTTCGATTTTTGTAAAGGCCGGTTTGGCGACATCGTGCAGCAAAGCGGCGGCAAAAAGTATCGATCGTTCTTGAACGGGAAGCTGCCGCCAACTTGGGGAAGATATTAAGGCTTCGCAGACCATTTTGGTATGAATTAAAACATCTCCTTCGGCGTGATAAATCGGGTCTTGCTGACATCCTTTTAAGTTTTGAATCCAATCAAAATGATTTTGAATGCTGTCCCAATCCAGGAACCAATCGGGCGGTTCTGGACAAAAGGGAAAAGTCCAAGTTCGGGATTGTGATGATAATAGAGCAGTCATGGTTTCACCTGTTTGTTAATAACGTAATTTCTGAGTCCGCGAAGGCGGACATTGTTTGTGTAGAAGCGGTTTCAACCGCCGACTCTTAAGAGTTTTCAACTAAAATTAAATAAATCAGCGCCCGGACGCAAAATATTAGGTACAATGGGACGATTTAGCCAATGTCCTTCGGCATTTTTAATAGCTGTCAAAAAGCTGGCACGCACGTACTTGTAACGCGCCTTAACAATTCCGTCTTCTTCGACTTTAATATACAGACCCTCCATAATCTCGCTCTTGTCAGTCTCTTTCAAACACCGTTCTTCATCTAATCCCAATTCCCGGCAGTACAAACGCAAGCGTTCCAAATGTCCAGGTTGAATAAAATTAGACTTTTCCATGAACTGCATCATTTGCTTGGGAGATTTCAGCACTCCCGAAAACAGCACGGGAACGGACACCAACGGCAGTCCGTTTAACAACTTGCGGCGGGATTCTGTACTCAAAAATTGATTTGTTTCTAAGTCCAGCACATCGTATTCCATAAAATAGTGCGGCAGAAAGTCGTAAAAAACAGTGTGTTTGGCATACAGCCATTCGCCGTAAAGAATGTAGCGATTTCCCAGCACTTCTCCCAGCGCCCCGCTGAGACTGAAAGCCCACTGTTTGAATAAGTTAAAATGTTTTTCTCTGGGCCCGCCGGTAAGATAGTGGCCGCGACTTTGCAGCAGCATTTGTCCGTCTGGGGCGAAGCTGATGCCTGTATTTGCGCCGTCTACCTTTTCTTCTAGAATTAGAGGGCGATCGCAAATATTGCTAAATGGCACGCTGTCGAGGTCTTCATCTCCCGGTTGGAAACGCGAACCTTCGATGTGATAAGTTCTAGGATATTTAACAATTTCCACCATCAGCGAATCCATTTAAGATTTTAGATTATAGAGGCGACCCCATCCATTTAAGATTTTAGATTATAGAGGCGAACCAATCCATTTAACAATTATAATTGAATTATCACAAAGGAGCGTGGAATTTGAAAAGTCAAAGTTTACAAAGTGTATCATCAGCGATCGCTGGAATTATATTAGCAACCGTGCTGCTGCTAGGCTTCAATTCTTTTGTGGTCATCAATCCCGGTGAAGCTGGGGTAATCAGCATTTTAGGTAAAGCTACGGATGGAGCTTTGTTAGAGGGATTTCACTTCAAACCGCCGCTGATTTCAAAGGTGGATGTGTACGATGTAACCGTGCAAAAATTTGAGGTACCGGCGCAAAGCGCTACTAAAGACCTTCAAGATTTAAATGCGAGTTTTGCGATCAACTTTCGCCTCGATCCGGCGAGGGTAGTTGATGTGAGAAGGACTCAAGGAACTTTGGAGAATATAGTCTCAAAAATTATTGCTCCTCAGACGCAAGAAGCATTTAAAACAGCGGCTGCACTGAGAACCGCCGAACAGTCTATTACTCAGAGAAGTGAACTGAAGCGAGACTTTGATACTGCGCTGAAGGAAAGGCTATCCAAGTATGATGTAATCGTGCTCGATACGAGCGTGGTTAACATTCGATTCTCCACAGATTTTGCGAAAGCGGTTGAGGAGAAACAGGTTGCTGAACAGCGGGCGCAAAGGGCTGTTTATGTGGCTCAGGAAGCCGAACAACAGGCTCAAGCTGACATTAACCGCGCTCAAGGTAGGGCGGAAGCTCAAAGGCTTTTGGCAGAAACTTTGAAGGCTCAGGGCGGCGATTTAGTGCTGCAAAAAGAGGCGATCGAAGCTTGGAGAAGCGGCGGCGCTCAGATGCCAAAAGTGCTGGTTGTAGGCAGCGGATCGAGTCGGGTTCCTTTCATTTTTAATATGAGCGACTTTCAGGGAGAAGCCGATCGGCAAAAAAGTTAGGAGCAATTTAGAGTTCCGGAGTATGCTAAACTTCGGTAAGGCCAAATCTAGCGATCGGGTTGAATCTGTCGCTATAAAAGCGAAGTCCGCAATTCAAACGCAGGCAACACACTCATTTTAGGAAGCAAGGAAAAATCATGACCCGCGCTATTATGGAAACCGACAAAGGCACAATCAATTTGGAATTGTTCGATGCAGATGCGCCTAACACAGTGAAGAATTTTGTTGACTTGGCGGAAAAAGGTTTTTACGATGGATTGGCTTTTCACCGAGTCATTCCTAACTTTATGATTCAAGGTGGCTGTCCAAAAGGCAATGGAACTGGCGGCCCCGGCTACAAAATCAAGTGCGAAATCAACTCCAACAAACATTTGGCAGGAACTTTATCGATGGCTCACGCAGGTAAAGATACGGGTGGCAGCCAATTCTTTATTTGCCATTCTCCCCAGTCTCATTTAGATGGAGTTCACACAACTTTTGGCAAAACTGAGGATATGTCTGTCGTCAATGCTATCCGCCAAGGTGACAAGATTATTTCGCTCAAAATTGAGCATTAATTTCCAGTAATTAGTTGCGTTTGCAGTAAGGACTAAAGTCTTTATTGCAAACAAAATACTAACTATAGCAGTTCTTAGTAAAATGAGGTACGCCTGGTAATTGGTAATCGCTCTGGCGCAAGTCACTTACTGGAGAACCGCTATATATAATACTTTTTCCTTGAGTTGCTGATGTAGCTAGGAATTCTTGAATATTTATATCAGTATTGTAGGGTGCCACGGCTCCTTTCTCGTTTCCCTTGTAAGCGTAAGTGTTCTAGCTGACGCACCCTACAGGCCTCGTTAGTGGTTTAAATGCGTAACAGCTTAGGAATTCTTGAATATTTATATCAGTATTCAACTAGAGATATAATAAATTCACAAGTGTTGAATCTTAATAATTGTTGTCAAAAAAATGTCTTTAATCTGATAAAATGAAGGCATTAAAATTATTTAAATGTAACTAAATGATATCAAACTTGCCCCACCTTCTCAAGAAATTTTTAGGAAAGCTTCCCCTATCATATTCTCCAGTTATGAGTACATTTAGATTTGTGTGTTTCGGGCTTAATTTGCGATCGCTTCTAGCTTAATGAGTATGAAAAATTTCTTTTACCGCCGCAAGTATTAAGGAATTAAAATTGATATTTCTACATTATTTTATCAAGCTAATAAAATGAGAAGTACAGATTTTTTTTAAGAGTTGTTATGGCAACTAATGAAGGAAATCCATCAAAATTGTAAATGGGATGACTTAGCGTTGTTTGCTTGAGATTCTACCACAATTACCTGGGCAAGTAAACTGCTATGGAATCAAGGAATCCGTCAAGTAATAAGCTGTTCTACATCTAAATTGCATTTTTTGTGCGGGCGAGACGCCCAACCCCTACTCCCCACAAGAACTTTATCAAATTTTGACTGTGTAGTTTAAATGCCGCAACAGCTTACCAATTTAAAAAAAGAATACTGTTGCATTCTTTTTTTAAATTGGTATTAGATAGCTTATCTGTTACTAAATTTGAGATAAATATCAGCAGGATTGAGGGAAAACTTGTGAGATAAATTCCGATATCTTCAAGCTCTTATTTGTGAAAAAACTAACTATATACTAGGAAATATAAATTAATATATTTCGGATAAGTTTAGGGTGGGTAGGAGTAATATCGATAATGTAAAGTTTTGTAACGGCTTGCAACTATTGTGTAATAAATTATAACTTGGGATTCAAGGTGGTTTGGCGATGGATTCGCCATCCACCTTAAGGCCAGTCCTGTCTGTAAATTTTTGTAAAAAATATACAGACCTGAAAAAAGTAAGGATATAACGGATTCAAAACGGTTTGGCGATGGATTCGCCATCCACCTTAAGGCCAGTCCTGTCTGTAAATTTTTGTAAAAAATATACAAACCCTGAAAAAAGTAATGATATAACGTATCTCATGCGTACTCAGCAATGAAGGAAGGAAAATTAATATGCTCAATAGTAATATGATCGATAGAGGTTTGAGAAAAGTAGCAAGAGAATCTTCGCTGCTCCAATCGAGTTTATCTTATCATTGGAGAGTATTCCAAAAGAGCAAAAAATTACCTCCACTTAGTGCGACAAATCAGTGTATTGTCGATGCGCTCAGAAAGGAGGGGGCTTTTATTACTTCTCTAGAAGCTTTGTCATTGCCCCTGACTGAAAAACTTTTGGAGGGAGCCAAACTTATCTTAGCTAATAATCCAAAAGCTCCGGCTTTTGAAACTCAATACGTTTACCATGTTGATTCAGCAAAAATTATAGAAAATTCAGAAATTTTTTTGTGGGGTCTTCAAGATCGGTTGCTCGACATTGCTGAAAATTATCTTGGCGTTCCCGTTGCTTACCGCGGTCCATTATTTCAGAAAGATTTCGCGAACGAACAGCAGGTACTTACAAGATTGTGGCATAAAGACCCGGAAGATCACCGACTTCTAAAAATAGCTGTTTACTTGAACGATGTGAATGCTGAAAACGGCCCGTTTGAATATATTCCAAAGCATTTCAATTCTAAGTTAAGCTCTCTCAAAGGCAAACTTTTATTTTCTGATGCAGAAGTAGCAAAACACTTAGACCCATCAAATTGGGTTTCATGTACAGGGGTAGCAGGTACTGTTGTTTTCTTCGACTCTCACCATGTTTTCCATCGCGGCAAGATGCCTGTAAAGTCACACCGCGACGCAATATTTTTTAATTATCACTCCAGAAAACCGATCAAAGTGTTTTCCGATCACTGGAACGCTCCTTTTTCGCCAGAAGAGTTGCTCGTGCTTTCAAAAGCTATTTCTCCACGCCAGAAAGAATGCGTTTTCTGGTGGGAAAAGGGTGCAAAGTCATTCCAGCCAAAGTTGATGGCTAGGTGAAACATTTAATCAAGGGAAGGGGAAGGGTAAGGAGAAGGGAAATTTAATACAGTTCATACTTCAGCAAGGTACAAGGAATCGACCCATTGAAAACAGGAATTCGCCGCGATGTCCTGAGTCCCACCTTTTTACCCAACTCCTTATTCCCAGTCAAAATAAACGCATTCCAACCTTTAAAACGATTCTTGAAAATATCCCCTAACATCTTGTACAAATCTCCCAATTCGCTAGCATCTCCCAGGCGCTCTCCGTAGGGAGGATTGCAAATCAGAACGCCTCTGTCTGCGGGTGCTTCCAACTGAGATAACTCGGTTTGAGCAAACTGAATCTTACCGGAAATACCAGCTTGCTGCGCGTTCGTGCGAGCTTGAGTTAACATATCGAAATCGCGATCGCACCCAGCAACCACCTGCTTAAGTTCCGGTAACTCGCTATTTTCAGCTTCTGCCCACAATTTATCCCACAAAGGTTCGTCAAAGTCTCGCCAATTCATAAATCCAAACTTTTCTCGAAACAATCCCGGTGCAATATTCAAGGCCTTTAAACTCGCTTCCAAAGGCAAAGTTCCCGAACCGCACATCGGGTCTAAAAACGGCAAATCAGGCGTCCATTCTGCCATCTCCAACAAAGCCGCAGCTAGGGTTTCTTTGAGGGGAGCAAGCCCCATCGCCGGTCGATATCCCCGGCGGTGCAAACTGCCGCCGGAACTGTCTAAACTTAAAATAGCTCTATCTTGATGGATGTGAATGTTAATTAGCAAATCGGGATGCTCTACATCGACATTAGAACGCTTGTTAAATTGAAGGCGCTGTTGGTCGGCGATCGCATTTTTGACCTGCAAAGCTGTAAAGTGAGTGTGGTTCAACTTTTCGTTGCCGCCGGTGCAGTTTACTGCTAAAGTATTTTCGGGATATAAGTATTCGTCCCAGGGGATTTTCTGCACTTCGCGGTAAAGCATATCCGAGTTGTAACAGCGGAATTCGGCGATCGGCATTAGGACTCGAAAAATAGTTCTCGACCAAAGATTGACGCGGTACAATAAAGCGCGATCGCCCGCAAAGTAAACCCCAGTAAAATCAGGCTTGACATCCTGGGCCCCCAAACGTTCTAATTCTTGGGCTGCAATAGTTTCTAAACCGCGCGCAACTGTAGCAAAATATTGATTCATTGAGAATTGGGAATTGGGAATTGGGAATTAATTTTTCTCGATCGCCCTAAATTATATCAAATCCGGTACCATCGGAACTGTAAAATCGAGTCAACAGTCAACTATCACGGACGGTGCAACCAGAATTGATATAATTTATCTGCGTTAATCTGTGTTTATCTGCCCTCATCTGCGGTTTAAAAAAGAGAATGTATTAACCGCAGATGACAATAGATTGACGCGGATTTACGCAGATAAAGAGAAGAGAGAGATGAATAATTCCGACTCCTGGGGGTGAGTTTCCGCGCACCTCACCCTTGCAAGTCACAAACTGTCAGTAATACTCGTGAAATTAAAAGCTTTCACGCGCACTCCGGGCACGACACTACCGCCGTAACGCTTCACCGCACTAACTGCATCCACATCCCGCAACATATCAGGTAAAACTTGATTGAAACGCAGGTTTTTAATCGGGTAAGCAATTTTGCCATCCTCAACCCAAAAAGTACCGTCGCGAGTCATTCCCGTTACTTCCAATGTTTTCGGATTAACGTAGCGCACGTACCAAGCTCGACTGACGAAAATTCCTCGCTCGGTTTGAGCAATTAAATCTGCTAAACTTTGGTCGGAACCTGTCATGACGATCGGGTAATAAGCACCTTTTGCCTCTTTGCCTTTTTGTGCGGCCCAGTAGCGGGAGTAAGACAAACTTTGAGGCACGCCATCTTTGATGATTTCCAAATAGTTATTGCTCAATCCGTCGCCGAAAAAAGTATTCGATCGCAGCAAAGGATGAGCCGGATCGCGCTGCACTTGCACTAACGGGCTAAAAAGTTGTTCCCCCGCGCGGTTTCCAGCGGGTTTTCCCTCTGCATCGGCGATCGACATAAACGATCGCCCCTCATCCGCCGCCCTTGCATCCAAACTCCAAATTACCCACGGTAGCAACTCCCCAAAAGCAGCACCCTCAAAGATGACAGGATAAATGCCGGGAGTGACTTCGCGGGGGTTGCGGGATGCGATCGCCCGATCGAGCACTTGTTCTGCTAATTGGGCGATCGGCAATTCGTTGATACTCCAAGCAGTGCTCTGAGCCCAACTAGAACCGCTTTCAATGCGAGCAGTAAAGCTGAAATCCGCCTCTGTAGACTGATTGCAGGCGCGGAGTCCGGTTGACGAGGCGATCGCGTACAGCGACGCCTCAGCGCTCAAAGTGCCCGAACCATGAGCGCCCCCCTGGGAGGATCTCGTGCAAGCTTGCTGCACCATTTCGGCCCGCGCTAGAGGCGATATAGTTGCCGTTGCTGCGTCGAATGCGGGCGATCGCAAATCGTAGGTTTGAGGCGGCAGCAGCGGCATCCATTCGGGGTCTGCCGGCGCAATTCGGGCCAATTCTTGCGATCGCTTGACTGCCGAGGCGATCGCATCTTCATCAAATTCTGTAACAGCAGCAGAGGCGCTTTTGTTACCGAAATAGCTAGTAATATTCAGGCTAAATACAGTTTTGCTAATATTTTGGCTGATTTGATTTTCCGAGAATCGGGAAAGAGATTCTTCGCCAGTAGAGAGACTGACAAATACTTCTTCTGCCTTTGATAGTTTGACTGCTTTTTCTAGTAAAGATAAAGCTTGATCTTTACTGAAAATTGCGGGCGATGTTGTTACGAGCATAAGCTAAAGTCCCGGAAGATTGGTTGCATTTTAAAATAGGTTTAGCGGCAAGAATACGGTTAATTTGCCTGTACTAAAGAGCGAACTGCTAACACTTCATCAGCTCGCAGAAGTTCCACATCTGAACGGGAGACAGCCACAACTAAAATCGATTCTCCTAAAGCATTAAATATTTCTAGAACGCAGCCATCTTCGCCTTCGTTTGGGTGAGGTACGCGATCGACTAGCATCGCTACATCGCCTTTTTTTAGCTGATATAGCGGTATATCCCGACACAATGCTACACGCTGGTAAAGTTCAAGTTTCACGTCGAGACTCCTTTTTGGGTTTGAGAGTAATAAAATGAAAACTTCCGTCAATTTGCCACTGCAACCAAATTGTAACAACTGCTAAATTACGTCCGTTAACTCCTGGCAGCTCACCTTCAGCGCGAAAGAACTTTCCGAATTCATTAGCACCATTCTCTACTGCCTCAGCCGACGCTATCAAAAACTGGATGGCTGCTAACAAAGCTTCTGGGTTATCTTGACTAAAACCCCCTTGAGCGAGAAATTTTGACTTGTCATCTTGTGCTTTGGGAACAAGTAAATAGCGCGTCAACTTTGCTTCGGGTATGATAGCATCCGCTGGAATTTTCACATTAACAACCTACAATCTAATTAAGAATTTCCCCCAATCTTTATATCCCTCACTCGCACCGGCACACAAGCGTGAGTCATTTGAGCAACCTGCATCGGCTCGCCCTTTCCGCATATATTAGTACCGCACTGAACCAGCTCCGAAGCCGGCCCGATCGCATCTATTTGATTCCAGAAATCAGTAGTCATCGCCTGATAAGTTACATCCGTCAACATACCGACAACTTTACCTTTTTCCACCTTCCAAAAAGCATCGCCGCCGAATTGAAAATTGCGCCGCTGCTGATCAATTGAATAACTACCCATACCGTCGATTAAAATCCCGTCTTCCGTATCAGCAATCATTTCTGCCAAAGTAGCAGTGTGACTGCCGCCGTCCGGGCCCGGTTCCAATCCCAAATTGGGAATTCTCACCATCGGCACGCTCGACCAACTGTCAGCGCAAGCAGAACCGTTGCTGCTGGCACGTCCGAGGCGATAAGCCGTCTCTCTGTCAGTCAGATAATCAACTAAAATTCCATCCTTGACAACGTACCAATCTTGCGATTTTACGCCCTCATCATCGTAACCCATTGTACCGCGGCCGCCCGGTTGAGTGCGATCGCACTTAAAATTCACCCAAGGTGCAGCATATTGCAGTTTATTTAAATTATCAGTAGTAGCAAAGCTCGTGCCGGCAAAATTAGATTCGTAGCCGTAAACCCGGTCTAATTCAGTTGGATGTCCTACTGATTCGTGGATTGTCAAATACAAATTTGTAGGCTTGAGAATCAGGGATTTGCAAATACCAGCAGCGACTTTGGGAGCGCGGACTTTCTCAATAGCTTCAGCGGCAACTCTTTCGACTTGACTCAACAAATCATCGGGATTAATATGTTCGTAACCGATATTCAGCGGCGGGCGTTCGTAACTGCGACTTTGGGCATCGCCGCCCGCAATTGCCGTACAGCCAAAACCGGGATAGCTGCGGTATATTGTTTGTTCGATTAGCGAGCCTTCTGTGGAAGCAAAAACCTTGTCTTCGCGGCTTGACTGCAAAAAAGAATCAGCTTTTTTGATGCCTTCTGCGCCGTGTGCTAGCAGCTTTTCGTTGATAGTTAGCAGCAGTTCGGCTTTGTCCGCAACGGGTACAGAAAAAGGGTCAATTTCGATTGGAGTAATGTAGGTATCGACATATTTTTCGACAGGCACTAACCGCACCGGTTCCTTCTGAGTTAAGCGGCTGCCTTTAGCGATTTCTACAGCCAAAGCGACTATTCTTGCAACCTCTGCCGGCGTTTTGCTGTGACTGGCGGCAAACCCCCAAGCGCCGTCTAGAAGCACCCGCACGCCAAAACCGGAACTTACATTATCAGACAGTTGGCTTAAAGATCGATCGCGCGCGTAAAGATTCTGCCTTCGGTAACTGCAAAAACGCACATCACCGTACTCGCAACCTGTTTCCCGAATCAAATCTACAGCCAAATTTGCTAACTCGTTAGCAGAGATTTTTGCAGTTAATTGCACCATAGTTATTCGTCATTCGTCGTTAGTTGTTAATTATTATAGCGCTTTTTAATTATTTGAACGAACCGCGAAGAACACGAAAGAAGAACTGCCTCTTCTTCTTGCTCCTCCTTCGCGTCCTTCGCGCCTTCGCGGTTCATTTACTTTAATATCTTGCACCATTATCCATAGCTATTTTATGGGCGGGCAGGATGCCCACCCCACAATAAATTTACTGTTTGTGGAACAGGCATCTTGCCTGTTAATGTGGAACAGGCATCTTGCCTGTCAATGTGGAACAGGCATCTTGCCTGTTAATAGAGAATGGTGCCACATCTCATTTTAATCCTACTCCATTTCCTGCAAAACCCCTGTCAAAATTTCCACAATGCGATCGATATGTTCCTTCTCAATAATCAGCGGTGGCGACAAAGCAATGATATCACCAGTCGTGCGAATTAGCAACCCTTTTTCATAGCACTGCAAGAAACAATCAAAAGCCCGTTTTCCCGGCTTCCCAGCAAGAGATTCCAACTCAATACCTGCCACCAGTCCAAGATTGCGGACATCAATTACGTGCCGCACTCCCTTCAAAGAATGCACCGCATCTTCCCAGTAACCAGCCATCTTATCTGCCCGTTCAAATAACCTTTCTTCCTCATAAATATCCAGCGTCGCCAGAGCAGCCGCACAAGCCAGAGGATGACCAGAATAAGTATAACCGTGAAAAAGCTCGATCGCATTTTCAGGAGCATTCATGAAAGCATCATAAATCCCCTCTTTCACAAACACCGCCCCCATCGGCACCGTACCGTTAGTTATCCCTTTCGCTGCCGTCACAATATCGGGAACAACCCCAAAATATTCAGTAGCAAAACTAGAGCCGAGTCGCCCGAATCCGGTAATTACCTCATCAAAAATTAGCAAAATTCCGTATTTGTCGCAAATCGCCCGCAGTCGCTCCAAATAACCTTTCGGGGGAATCAAAACCCCCGTTGAACCAGCCACCGGTTCCACAATTACTGCTGCAATATTAGACGCATCGTGCAAAGCGACAATCCGCTCCAATTCATCCGCCAAATGCGCGCCCCATTCCGGTTGTTTGCGGCTGAAAGCATTGTGTTCGAGATTGTGAGTGTGAGGCAAATGATCTACTCCCGTCAGCAAACTGCCAAAAAACTTGCGGTTTGTACCGATACCGCCGACAGAAATTCCCCCAAAACCAACGCCGTGATAGCCGCGTTCCCTGCCGATCAATCTTTGGCGAGTTCCTTCACCTTTTACCCGGTGATAAGCAATCGCAATTTTTAAAGCAGTTTCTACAGATTCCGAACCAGAATTAGTAAAGAAAACGCGATCGAAATTGCCCGGAATCATCTTTACCAAACGTTCCGCCAATTCAAAAGCACCCGGATGTCCCATCTGAAAAGCCGGAGAGTAATCCAAACGCAAAACCTGCTGTTTAACTGCTTCGGCAATTTTCTCGCGGGCGTGCCCTGCATTGACGCACCACAGCCCCGCAGTACCATCTAAAATTGAGCGGTTATCATCTGTTGTAAAGTGCATATCTTTTGCCGAAACCAATATTCGCGGATTGGCTTTAAACTGTCGGTTGGCAGTGAAGGGCATCCAGTAAGCGTCCATATTTGTCATGTTTTTTATCCTTTTATATTGATAGAAGACGGGGCGGTTGAAACCGCGTCTATACAAACGATGTCCGCCTCCGCGGACGGTCTAAAATAAGGTAATTTTAACCCTACGGTGTTCAACCCGCGGAGGCGGGTTTTGTCTGTGTAGACGCGGTTTCAACCGCCGTCTCATCTTAATTTACGTTCGCACCTTAATTCACGATCGCACTTTAATTCACGATCGCACCTTAATTCTCGATCGCACCTTAATTCTCGATCGCCCCCACAGACTCATGCTGCAACAAACCAGTCAGCATTTTCACAGGCCTCTCGCCGTAGGGCCACGCGAAAGCATGGCGGAAAGCAGCTTCTTGACACGCTTGCAACTGCCGAAAATCAATGATATCTAAAGTTAACAAATTCTCGTACTCGAAAGGCAGTCGCACGTTGTGCAATCCCGCGTTGTCGGTGCAAATGGCAATATCGACACCAGCTTCAAAACATCGATCGAACACAACCTTCAATTCGCGCATATCCTGCAACGTCCCCGTTTTGAGATAGGTAGTCGGGCAAACTTCCAAGCATTGACCCCTGCGCGCGACTTCTGGCAGCAGTTCGGGATATTTTAACGGAATTTGAATCCCGTGGCCGATACGCATCAGATAGGGCAAAAGTTCGGGATAACAGCCAGAGGTAGTTTCATAGAGGTGGCCGGTAGTTTTGATGCCGATCGACCTCGCGTACTGGTACAATCCGACAAACTCCTCTAAACGCTCGCCAATACAAGCATCGCCGCCAGCTATATCGATCGCACAAACATATTCTCCCATCCCGGCCGCCAAATCTACGATCGCCCGATTCACTTCATACGGTAAACGCGAGTGCATACACAAAATTTGGCTAGTCACAATCGGACAATCGCTAATTTGACTTGCCTTGCCCACAACCTGTACAATTTCTGCCATCAAATCAATGCGTTCTGACTGATTCAAATGTTCTGGAGTCCGCAAATAAGGCGTATAGCGCAACTCCAAATAAGCCAGATTTTCAAACACGTAAGCGCCCCGCATCAACCGATAGATGAAATAAGGCAAAGTCTCAACAGTTTGAACGCTTTCTACCAGTGTGTGCAGTTCCAAATACTCATTAAGAGTATTGCGCGGACGAGTGTAAAACTCCTCAAACTCCGAGTATTCTTGAAATCGATTAACCATCTCAGCATTGTGGCGATCGAAATACCGCCACAGCACCCGAGGAACCACAGAACCACCCAGATGGCGGTGCAACTCAGCGTGTAAAGTCATGGCAACAAAGCCTCTATTTTCTCAATGTTAACAAAAATTAATTAGTCATTAGTTATTAGTCATTAGTCATTAGTCATTAGTCATTGGTTATTTGTGAGTTCCAATGCCTAATGCCCAATAGACATCTCCCATAATTCTTGTGGAACAGGCATCTTGCCTGTTCAAAACAGGCTTTTTGGGAGATGCCCAATGCCCCAGGCCCCATGCCCCAGGCCCCATGCCCCAGGCCCCATGCCCCATGCCCCATGCCCCATGCCCCATGCCCCATGCCCGTATCTAAAATCTAAAATCCAAAATCTAAAATCTAAAATAGATTGACATTCGGGACGCATTCGTACATAATCGTAAATTGTGTCAACCTGAGCTGAACGCGAGAAACCCTTGGCTAACGTAGTTGTAATCGGCGCCCAGTGGGGCGATGAAGGAAAAGGCAAAATTACCGATTTGCTCAGCAAATCCGCAGATATCGTTGTCCGCTACCAAGGGGGCGTCAACGCCGGTCATACCGTGGTAGTTAACGGTCAGACTTTCAAGCTGCACTTAATTCCGTCCGGGATTCTCTACCCTGATAAAGAGTGTATCATCGGCTGCGGAACGGTCATCGACCCTAAAGTTTTAATAGAAGAATTAGATCAGCTAGAGGCACTGAATATTTCGACGACCTCGCTGATGATTTCGGAGACTGCTCACGTCACGATGCCCTATCACCGATTAATTGATGTGGCATCGGAAACGCAGCGGGGAAATTATAAAATCGGGACGACAGGACGCGGCATCGGCCCTACTTACGCCGACAAGTCCGAACGCACTGGGATTCGGATGCTCGATTTAATGGACTTGGAAGGATTCCGAGAACAACTGGAATGGACAATTCATCACAAGAATATCATTCTCGAAAAACTCTACAATTTGCCGCCTCTCAATCCGCAAGACGTAATAGATGAATATCTAGTTTATGCGGAACGTTTGCGGCCGCACGTAGTAGATAGTTCCCTGAAGATTTATGAGGGAATTCACAAGCGGAAAAATATTCTGTTTGAAGGCGCGCAAGGCACTTTATTAGACTTAGACCACGGGACTTATCCTTACGTTACTTCGAGCAATCCCATTGCAGGCGGCGCTTGTGTGGGAACCGGAGTCGGCCCGACAGCGATCGATCGCGTAATTGGCGTAGCAAAAGCTTATACAACCCGCGTCGGAGAAGGCCCCTTCCCTACCGAAATGGTAGATGGAATTGGCGCAATTTTGGGCGATCGAGGTGCAGAATTCGGCACGACAACCGGCCGCAAACGCCGCTGCGGTTGGTTCGACGCGGTAATCGGCCGCTACGCAGTCCGCATCAACGGTCTTGACTGTCTGGCAATTACCAAACTAGATGTTTTGGATGAATTAGAAGAAATAAAAGTTTGCGTTGCTTACGAAATTGACGGCGAAAAATGTGTTGATTTCCCGAAAAGTTCCCGAATCTTTGCTCGGTGTCAACCTATTTACGAAACCCTTCCCGGTTGGAAACAGTCTACGGAAGAGTGCCGGAATTTGGAAGATTTACCGCCGCAAGCATTGGATTATCTAAAGTTTTTGGCAGACTTGATGGAAGTGCCGATCGCGATCGTTTCTCTCGGTGCCAGCCGCGACCAAACTATTATTGTAGAAGACCCGATTCACGGCCCGAAACGCGCTTTGCTCTCTGCTGACGGTACGCCTGTAGCAGCACAATCATAACAGGTTTAGTTATAATAGATAAAAAGGGTCTATCTCATGTGTGACGAGGCTCCAATGACCGATGAAGATCGTCTGATCTACCAACTAACCCTTCATCGAGATTTGGTTGGCTGGGTAATCGGAAAGTTAGCTGAAGCTGGCATTGCATCCCAGAGAACTACTGGCAACGATCCGAAAGGAGACATTTTGATTGTGGCTGCCAAGGATGCCTCACAAGTAAAGCAAAGAATCTGCGATATTCATCGTCAATACAATAGAGAAAATATCAAAGATTCACAGTCAACCTTAGAGGAAAGAAAAACAAACTTACCGCATATAGAAATCAAAACCACATACCTTTCAGGAAAAGCAGTTAATGAAATTATTGATACTGCTACTGTCATTGCAGTTGTAAGTGCCGATAGAATTTCTGGACCTGGCAAAGCAAAATTTATAAAAGCAGGTATAGCTTATGCAGAAAATATTCCTTTGCACGAGTTTCTAGATGTTTAGTAGCAGGAGTAATCCCAATGTTTGACATCAGTTTTTATTCAGCAAATGGTGAACCGTCCGATAGTGTAAGAATAACAGCAGCTACTTACGAGTGGTTAGCAAAATCAGCATTTTCAAAAATAGGTGGCGAATCAATCGAAACCCAAATTTACCTAGATGAAGAAAATGTAATTCTGCCTTTAGTTGAATTAAATCAAGATATTCGCCAGCAGTTCAAGAAAATTTTCAGCGAAGCAATCATCAGTGAAAGCGATGCAGTTCTTACTAAGCTTGGTGATTACCCTTCAAAAGAAGAGTATCAATCAGGAACGTACCGTCTGAGAAAAATCCTGGAATTGCTGAAGTGTGTGGAAAACGAAAATTATCAATACCTTCAGCGAATTTAATTGAGCGCGATCGCAATATCACAATTCTGGTAAAATGTGAAAACAATCAACAGAAAGTCATAAAATGGAACTCGCAGTAGAATGTCAAAAGCGGGCAGAAGGGAGCAAACCTAACGCCCTCCGCCGCTCTGGATTGATTCCCGCCGTCCTCTACGGGCACAAAGGCTCTGAATCCATTTCCCTTACCATCAAAGCCAAAACAGTTGAAACCCTGCTCAAAAAGCACGTAGTCAACAACGCCCTAATTGACCTCAGCATTCCTGAACTCTCTTGGAGCGGAAAAACCTTGCTGCGGGAAGTTCAAGTTCATCCTTGGAAGGGCTTTCCTTACCACCTGAGCTTTTTCTCCGTAGCAACTCAAGACAGCCTGGAAGTTGAAGTGTCGCTGAATTTTGTCGGCGAAGCTGTCGGCGTCAAGTTAGAAGGCGGCATCTTGGATACCGTGCTAACGCAACTAGCAGTTAAGTGCAAACCTGACAGCATTCCTGAATCAATAGAAGTAGATATTTCTAATTTAAAGGTTGGGGATGCGCTGCACATTAACGAATTAGTTTTGCCTGCGGGAGTGGTAGCTCTCGGCGAACCAGAGCAGGTGGTTGTTACGGTGCTGGGAATTCAAGCAGGTTCTGAAGCCGAAGATTCAGAAGAAGACGCAGCAGCAGCAGCCGCAGCAGCTTAATTAGTAATTGCTAATAGTTGTTAACTAATTGTTGAAAAAAAGGGCGATCGCTTTCTCGCAAAAGGGCGATCGTTTTTTGCTAAAAAGGTTATTTTCGTTTGAGCGCGATCGCACTTACTCAACTGGGCCTTGAATCTGCTGTCGCACCCATTGACGAAAATCAATCTCTGCGGCAACTTCATCGATGAAAGCCGCTTCTAGAAACTGGTATAAATCCGTTTTTTCAATAATGGGAAAAGTCGGAGATCGATCGCGCTCGACATAAGCCCCATCGACTAATTGCAGAATCTGCCATACCCGCCCGTTAAACCGCCAAAATTCCGGCACGCCCATACTGGCATAGAGTGTATTTTTATTGAGATCGGTATGGGTAATATCTACTTCCACGACTAAATCCGGGGCTGGATCGACATTCAAATTAACCAGGCGATCGGCAACTAAGGCATAATTCTGAATGTAATATCCATTGTCTGGCTCGGCGCTCTTGAGTAGGTCTTCTCGATCGAGCGTAGTCGATCCCATCGTCTTCATTTTCATCCCCATCTCAACCACAAGGACTCTAATAAAGAGTTCAATCAAGCGAGCAGAACGTTCGTGTTCTTCGAGGGGCATGGTGATTTCTAACACTCCGTTATCGTAGGTAAAACGGGCGCGAGTGCGCTCCATCAGCAAACTTTGAATTTGCTTGAAGGCTTGCCAATCGAGATCGCGAAAGGTGAGGCGCTTTTCACCGACAAGTTGAGGTGGTGGCTCTAACAACATCAAAATTACCGCAATTTTAAGGAAAGTTGACAGAACATTTACTGTTAATTATTTTAATAGACTTCTTGCAAAAATCCTTTTCATCAATTCATGGGACGGGCAAGATGCCCATCCCACAAGAGTTATTTTTTTTGTGGGATGGGCATCTTGCCCGTCCTAATTATTTTTGCAAGAGGTCTAATATATTTTTTCAATAAGTCTGGTGGTGCAGGCAGGATACCTGCGATCGATTTTGGTGCGTGAGGAACTATTGCCGCTGGAACGTCGTCTGCGGCACTATCGCCTTTCTCAAGTTTCTAGAGGTACAAACCAAACCTCGAAAATCCTGACATCCGCCGAATCAGGCATCCCTCATGGGGCGTGAAAACCTGTATCTCCGGTGCAAGCAGCCGAATGCCTGGAAAAAAACGAGGCGGAGGTGGTCGATCGCTTTTTTGCAGGAGTTGCCCGATCGCGATCGTATTCTGCTATTGTTGAACCTTTGCATCACATTCTCGACAGCTTGGGTAAGACGGCAATTGTTGGCGTCAAACCGCTGTATAATTGTGAAACATTTTGAATCCTATAATTTACTTGCTACTTGTGGAGCCGCCGCCCCTATGCCATCAACAGTCAGTACAGAATCAACAGCGGTTCAATTTAACCAACAGGGAGAAATATACTTATCCCAAGGAAAATTAGAAGAAGCGATCGCCTCCTGCGAGCAAGCTTTGAAGATTCACCCCAATTTTGCACCGGCTTACAAGACTTTGGGCAACGCGCTACAAGCTCAAGGCAGGATGGAAGAGGCGCGGCACTGGTACGCGAAAGCTATTGAAATAGAGCCGAATTTTGCGGAAGTATACGCGAATTTGGGCAGCATTTGCGCGCACCAGGAAAAATGGCAGGAGGCGATCGAGTTTTACCAAAAGGCGATCGCGATTAAACCGAATTTCGCGGGAGTTTACCGGAATTTAGCAAAAGTATTCGGACAAATTGGCAAACCAGCCGAAGCGCAGCATTGCTGGTATCAAGCATTTAGTTTGGAACCGGAAAAAGTAAAGCCTTCGGAACACTTGAATATGGGCGATGCTTTTTTGCGGCAGGAAAAGTTTCCCGAGGCGATCGCCTGTTACCAGCGCACAATCAAGTTAGAACCTAATTTGGCGACTGCTTACCAAAATTTAGGGGAAGCGCTGAAAAAACAAGGCAAATTAGAAGAAGCGACAGCATATTATCGAAAAGCGATAGAACTCAACGCAGCTCATGCGAGAAACGGCAGCGACGGACAGCATACTTTGGCAGCGGCAACTGCAACAAACGGTGCAGTTAAGGAGCAGCAAGTAGCAACTGCTGTGAAGCCGGAAGTTAAGCAGCAAGTATCAACTGCTGTGAAGCCGGAAGTTAAGCAGGCAGTTAATTCTACAATTAATATAGAAGATCCAGAAGCTTACAAAATCCTGGCAGAAGGTTATTTCGCTCAGGGGAAATTGGAACAGGCAATTTCTGCTTGCAAGAAGGCGCTGCAAATTAAGCCGGATGCGGGGCTGTATAAAATGCTGGGCAACGCCCTGCAAGCTGGCGGAAAAATTGATGAAGCTAAAAGTTGCTATGTCAAAGCAATAGAAATTAACCCGAATTTTGCCGAAGCTTACGCTAATTACGGTAGCATTTGCGCGCAGCAGGAACAGTGGCAGCAAGCGGTTTCTGCTTACGAAAAGGCGATCGCCCTGAAGCCGGATTTTGCCGGTGCTTTCCGCAATTTTGCCAAATTGTTGACGCAGTTAGGGAAGTCGGAGGAGGCGGCCCAGTGCTGGTATCGAGCATTGGCGATCGACCCGAAATCCGGCACCGCCGAGGAACACGAGAATTTAGCCAAAACTTTGATCGAGCAAGGTAAGGTAAATCAAGGAATTGACTGTTACCGGCGCGCGGTTGAGTTGAACCCAAATGCTGGCGCAGCTTATCACGAATTGGGCGAAATTCTCAGAAATCAAGAACAGTGGGAAGCGGCGGTAGATGCTTACAGGAACGCCATTAGAATTAATCCCGAACTTTCTTGGTCGCACAACAATTTAGCTGAGTCGCTGGTTAAGTTGGAACGGTGGGAGGAAGCGGTAGAGGCTTACAGGAAGGCGATCGAATTAAATCCAGATTTTAGCTGGTCTCACAACAATTTAGGCGATGTGCTGCTGAAGTTGGAACGGTGGGAAGAAGCTGTAGAGGCTTACAGCAAAGCAACAGAATTAAATCCAGATTTTAGCTGGTCGCACAATTATTTAGCAGACGCGCTGATTAAACTGGAACGGTGGGATGAGGCAATTTCGGCTTACCAAAGGTCGATCGAACTCAATCCCGACCATTTTTGGGCGCACAACAATTTAGCAGAAGCGCTGGTGAATTTGGAAGGTTGGGATGAGGCGGTTGTTGCCTACCGACGTGCTAACGAAGTTAATCCAAATTTCTTCTGGTCGCAGAGCAAATTGGGCGACGTGCTGCTAGAACTGGAAAGGTGGGATGAGGCGATCGAGGTTTACCGTCGCGCGGCCGAGTTGAATGGCGATTTTCCGTGGACTTATTACAACATGGGGACGGCTTTTGAGAAGCTGGAACGGTGGGATGAGTCGATCGCGTCTTACCGCTGCGCTGCGGAAATTCAGGCGGATTTGCCGTGGCTTTCGCAAAAGTTGGCTGATGCTTTGAGGATGCGATCGCAGTGGGATTTGAAGGATGCGATGGGTTTGTACCGGCGGGCGATTCAGGAGAATCGTGATGACGTGCAGTTGTATCACAAGGCGCTGGAGATTGCGCCGAATGATGCTGACCTTTATGTTGAGTTGGCTGATGCTTTGGTGCGGCACAGTTGGCCTGATGGGGCGATCGTCTTTTATCAGATGGCGTTGCAGATTCGGCCGGGCGATCGGGGGATTTCGGCGCGGTTAGACAAGGTGCTGGAAAAAAAAAAGCCAATTAAAAACCAGTCGCGAGTAGAGATATTGAGTCCGGTTAAGACTCCCGAACCAGTCCCCAGTAGTATTGAACATCAGTCGCGAGTAGAGATATTGAGTCCGGTTAAGACTCCCGAAACAGTCCCCAGTAGTATTGAACATCAGTCGCGTGTAGAAATATTGAGTCCGGTTAAGACTCCCGAACCAGTCCCCAGTAGTCGTATTGTTGTCAGCGAACATCGGAAAGCTAAACCCTTGAGCGGAGATGTACGTCTGATTGCTTTCTATTTGCCACAGTTCCATCCAATACCAGAGAATGATTTATGGTGGGGCAAAGGCTTTACGGAGTGGACTAAAGTAACCAAAGCTCAACCTCTATTCGAGGGGCATCATCAACCTCAGCTTCCAGCCGATTTAGGCTTCTATGACTTACGGATTCCTGAAGTTAGAGAAGCGCAGGCAGCACTAGCCAAAAAATATGGGATATTTGGTTTTTGTTATTATTATTATTGGTTCGCAGGTAAGCGCTTGCTTCACCTTCCTCTTGATGAAGTGTTGCGAACAAAGAAACCAGATTTTCCATTCTGCGTTTGCTGGGCGAATGAAAACTGGACCAGACGGTGGGATGGAGCCGAACATGAAATCCTGATCGCGCAAGAACATTCACCCGATCACAATAAAGCTTTTGCCGAAAGTTTAATTCACATTTTGCTGGACGAGCGATATATTCGCATCAATGGCGAGCCCTTACTCATTGTCTATCGCAGTGATATTTTGCCAGAGCCTTTACAGCTCACAGAGCAGTGGAGAGACGTTTTTAGAGCAAATGGTGTCGGAGAAGTTCACCTTTGTCTCGCCATTACCTGTTTTTCAGGTTATGTAGACCCGGTGAGTATAGGTTTTGATTCTGCGTTGCAGTTTCCACCGCATGGAGTACCTGCACGCCAAATTTCACCATCTGAACTTGTGGGAATCCACCCAGATTTCACCGGACAGCTCTTCGATTATCAAGACGCAACTATCAATGCGGTAGCAGAAAAGCTTCCAGATTTTAAATTTTTTCCGGGAGCTATGCCGTCATGGGATAACACAGCTCGAAGAGGAAATACTGCTCATGCTTTTATTAATTCCAACCCAGATCTTTATGAATTTTGGTTGCGTGGCGCTATCGAGAAAACCAAACAAAGCAATTCAGGCGATGAACGAATTGTTTTCATTAACGCTTGGAATGAATGGGCAGAGGGATCACACCTAGAACCAGATCAGAAATATGGACATAGCCACCTGTTAGTTACCTGTAAAGCACTTAATGGGGCACACGGTTGGAGAACGAGTCTTAAGCTGCTACGGTATTTTCCTGATAAAACTGTAGAATATCTCAATCAACTGCTTGACGAATTAGAAGATAGAACTACTGCTCAGGAGCATTCACTTCAGGCATTTTACAGAATGATCCAAAGAGTCGTTACCATCTCTGATATCTATCATTATCCACAAGATAATGAATTATGGTGGAACTTGGAATATCTTAAAACTGAAATGCAGTTCGATGTCAATTCTATTGTTATAGGGGGCTGGATCTTGCCTGCCATTTCTCCTGCTGTTAGCATAGAAGTGATGTCTAACGATCAGATTATTCAGCGAGTTCCTGTTAATATAGAGCGTCAGGATATAGCTGACGCTTATTCCTTGCCAGGTGCGGATCGGAGCGGTTTTTCAGCCCGGTTAAAATTAGGCTGGGTAGAATCTGAACAATCTATAAATTTGCGTGCAGTTCTGCAAGATGGAAGTTATATTCCATTATCATTAATCCGGTTACAACCAGGCTATAAGACTATTCAAAAGTTAGGGATAGCTGTAGGCGAAAATGGTCAATTCCGTTATTCCCAGTCAGATATTGTAAAAGCAAGGATCAATCAGATCCGAATTCTTCCTCTTGAAGGAAGCGATGAGCAGCGTTGGGAATTGTTGAATCAATTGGAGCAAGAAACCGAGGCTCAAGAACAAGTAATTGAAGCACTATCCAATTTTCTTAAACAGATCCCTAAAACGAATCTTTTCGCTTCCGATGCGGACTAAAGAAGATTTGCCATAGTTTGTAAATTAGAGAGTAGTGTAAGAAATTTGAGGAATGAAAAAGATGTCAAAAAATCCCCTAGTATCCATAGTTATTCCCTGCTACAAACACGAAAAGTTTATTCAGAGGTGTTTGGAGTCAGTGGCAGCTCAGACTTATGAAAATATAGAAGTTGTCATTGTTGACGATTGTTCACCGGATGGTTCAGCTTCGGAGATACAGCGATTAATTGAGAGTGAAAGTTGGCGGTCTAGGTTTTCTCACCCAGCACAATTTCACGGTTTTACTAAAAATCAGGGTGCTCATGCTGCCATCAACTATGGCATAACCCAATCGAAGGGAGAGATTATTGCACTTGTCAATTCAGATGATGCCTATCATCCAGAACGAATCAAAGCCACGGTTAATGCTATGCAGAAAGGAGGGCATGAATTTGTATTTAGCCGCGTGCAGTATATAGATGAAGATGATAGGGTGATAACTAACTCTCATCGTGTAGTTAGGACTTACTCTAAATACCAAACAGTATTTAACTTCAAGCAGTTTCCTTCTGTTGGATTTGCTTGTTTGTCAGCCAATGTAAGTATTTCTACTGGAAATTTTGTTTTTACAAGAGCGCTTTTTAATAGTGTGGGTGAGTTTAACGATTATCGGTGTTGTCATGACTGGGATTTTCTGTTGCGTTCCATAATTTATACAGAACCATTTTTTCTGGAAGAAGACCTCTATTACTATAGGCTTCATGGTAAAAATACTTTTGAGTCTTTGGAAGTAATTGGTCAGCAAGAATCAGCAAGCTTGCTCAGAAACTTTTTCTCAAAAGTGCAATGTCATTGGCCGCCTAACGCCATTGCACCTTCTCCATTGAACTGGCCTGGTTTCTTTGAACTCTTTATCGAGTGGCATGGATTAGAGCGGTTTATGTAAAGACTAAGGCGATCAATTCGCAAGCATTGGCCTAATACGCTCACAGTTTTCTAGACTGGGAGCGTATTAGTATCAGCGATCGCTTGCGATTGATTCTCCGTCTGGTACTTTTGGGAGTATAAGCGCGGTAATTGCTCTTGAGTTTGGTGCAGCAAAGGCTGATGTTGCTCCAACTCTGACTGAATTTGTTCTAGTCGAGTCCGAGAACGCTTTAAATCTACCTGAATCTGCTTTAAGCGCGGCAGCTTTTGCCGAAATCTCACCACAGCGATCGGCACGCTGCTTCGATCTGAAAACACAGCTTCGAGAACTAATTCACATTCCTCTGACAGTTCGCCTACTCCTACTTCAGCCGAAAAGCCACAGTTTTCCGAACCTGCTACCTTTGAATGAATTTTAGCCACATCCGGGCGAGGATTGTTAGTAGCAATTTCCTGAATTACTGTGCCACCGCTAGTTACTTTGATGGCAACTGCTGGATGTTTTTTTCCTAATATCCAGCCATAAACAAAAATTTTGTCAGTTTCAAACTGGAGATTATTGCGCGGGCTGTCTATATTATAGCCCCAGAGCAATTCGGAATCTTCTACGGACAACGCCGCCACATCTAAGATTTCAATTAAAGCTTGTTCAGTCATTGTTTTTGTTTAGCTTTTGTTAGGAATGAATATCTTATTTTAACTTGAAACTGTGACAGTGTTAGCAATTATACAGCGATTTTGCTCCAGTTTTGCCTGAACTTGCGACAGCTTCTGCCGAGATGCACTCAAAGCTATATCGTACTGTTGAAATGAACTTGACAACCCTTGGCGTTTAGCTCTCATATCTAATGCTTTTTGATACAGTTCCATGTCTTTGCTAGTTATTTCTGTTAGCCTTTTCATTGTACTTTTGTCAGCCAATGCTTTTTGTAAATGCTCCCGATAATTAGGATACTTATTTTGATTAAAAACCTCCATTTTAAACTCAGGCCAACCTAGCATCTGCTTCAGCTTTGCTAAATCATCTTGAAAAAATTCTTGAATTCCAATAAAGTAAAAATCAGTTAAATCTACATCTAGACAATAGAAATCAGCTAAGGGATTTATCCCTTTTTTAGCCTGTATCTCTGCAAATTCTAACAGACTGATGTTGTTTTCAACCATATACTTATGTTCTTGACTAAAAAAGTTTTTTTGGGGCTGCGACTTCCAAAAAAAATAGCCAGAAATGAATTGAATAATTGGATTTCTCAGCCAGATTACTCTTTTTGCTGATGGGAAGTGTCCCTTATATTTCCCTGCTGCAAAATGACCGTGTATAACCCTACTTTGTGGTTGAGCAGACAATCTCTCCAGAGTCTTTTCAAATTTTTCCGGTTGATAGTCACCAAAAACTTGCATCTCGCCGTAGACCTGTTTTAAAGCTCTTCCAAAGGTTGAACCCGCTGTTTTGTGTACGTGGACTGATATGATTTCCATTTGAGAATCCAAGGATAAATTATTCATAGCAAATTTTGACCCAATTTTTTCCTGCTGGACTGGTCTTTTATTAACTGGCAACAACAGTTCTAATAGTCGTTACACTCCTCATCAGTTGTTTCCACTCCACTGAGTTAGTCAGAGAGTAGCTATCAAATTCATAACCTTTCTCTGACGATAACTTCGCAAAACTTTCTAACCAATTTACCACTGTTTCTGTGCGCGATAAATGGGTACATTTCAAAGATTGCTGCAAATAGTGAGCCACACCAGCCATATCACCATTACCGTAAGCATACCAGGCTTCCCACAACAAGAGGTTGTACTGCATCGGGTGCTGTCCCTCTGTCTGAGTGGCGGCTAGATTTTGTTTAAACAGCAATCGTTCCAATACTTCCTGAGTCTGATGGAGTTGGGACTGAGATTGTTCTAAGACAGCATCCGTCTCCTGAAGTTGAGCTTTAGCCTGTGCTAGCTTTCCATCAGTTCGAGCCTGTTGAGACTGAGATTGTTTTAATTTTATTTGAGTCTGTGCTAGTTCTGCTTCAGTTTGAGCCTGTTGAGACTGAGATTGTTCCAATTCTGTCTGAGTCTCGTGCAGTTGAGATTGAGATTGTTCCAATTCTGTCTGAGTCTCGTGCAGTTGAGATTGAGATTGTTCCAACACCACCTCGGTATGTTGCAGTTGAGATTGAGATTCTTCTAACACTGCCTGAGTCTCGTGCAGTTGAGATTGAGATTCTTCTAACACCACCTCGGTATGTTGCAGTTGAGATTGAGATTCTTCTAACACCGCCTCGGTATGTTGCAGTTGAGACTGAGATTGTTCCAATTCTGCTTGAGTCTCGTGCAGTTGAGACTGAGATTGTTCCAATTCTGCCTGAGTCTCGTGCAGTTGAGACTGAGATTGTTCCAATTCTGCCTGAGTCTCGTGCAGTTGGGATTGAGATTGCTCTAACACGGCCTCGGTATGTTGCAGTTGGGATTGAGATTGTTCTAACACTGACTCGGTATTTTGCAGTTGAGACTGGCATTGCATTAATATTACCTCAGTCTGATGAAGTTGAGACTGGTATTGACTCAGCAATGCCTTGGTTTGATGCAGTTGAGACTGAGATTCTGCCAATGCTATCTGATTTTCTTTGAATAAGTCGTCTGGCTTGTCTATATATATAGAATCTATAGCTGGTTGCACATTTGTAACTTCATCTGAACATAGAGCGATAAAATAAATTGGCTCTTCTAAGGAGCATACCTTTGGATTCACTTCACTATCATTAAAGGTATAAGCATTGAAGCTAGGTTGACTCGCTTCTTTCAAAGGAAAAATAAAAGATCCTGTTGCCAACCTTTGACCGTAGATTTTAACGTGCTTAAAGTGGCGATTCAGCAAGCTAATAAATTGATAATCGTAAAGCTCTTTGACGTGAAATGGGTTAGAATATTCAGGCAAATCTGAATAAGTCAGCCGATTGGGAGAAGAAATTACCAGCATCCCTCCTGGCTTGAGCACCCTTTTGATTTCTTGCATCATTTGTTCATGTTTATCGTGATGCTCGATCGTTTCAAAGGATGTAACAATATCTACAGATTGACTGGGAAGGGGAATCGCCTCACAAGCTCCTACCACAAACTCTAAATTGGGACGATCTCCGTACTTTTGATTTGCATATTCTACAGATTTGGAGTCAATATCAACTCCTACGACTGAACGAGCAAATTTTGATAAGCTTGCAGATCCGTATCCCTCTCCTGAAGCGATATCCAGCACTTGTTTGTCGCGAGATAACTCCATCGACAGAGCATACCTGTGCAAATGTTCATACTTGATCTGACCCTTCATGCAAGAAGGCAGATATCTTTCACCTGTAGGTTCTAATTCCATCTTTAATATCCTCCTTATGTCTAATTTATCGCTATATCTACTGATTTTATACTAACCAGAGTACCATCTCTCTCAGTCTATCCAAGACTCTGAGCGGTGGCAGGAAGTTTCCGCCAGTTCAAGCCCAAACAGGTAAAACCCCCGTCTAGAAAATTATTGACAGTATAACTTTACCTGAGTCGCGATCGGGCTTTTGCACCGACGATAGTGG